>CABRGT010000004.1 GCA_902470475.1 uncultured Porphyromonadaceae bacterium
TCGCCGAGTTCTTCAAAGTTATTGCCTAATTTTGCACTTGCAGGTAGAATCTGCGCAGGATCCATATTCTAATCCCGACCCGAGCATACATTTCGACAACCGACGCGTGCGCCGCCACAACCTCAACAAAAATTTGAACTCAAATTTTTACACACAGCATTTGTTATATATAAGTCAATTTGTTAAATTTGCAACTGATTTTATTCATACTTAACTATATCTGCATAACACATGAAAATCACTCACATGCTGATAGGGCTGCTGGCCTGCGCACCGGCCGCAAACGCTATCACTCCCGCGACTGCTCCCACGGAGGACGATGTTATTCTGCACGCATGGTCATGGTCGCTCGACACAATCGCCGCCAACATGAAGGATATCGCGTCGGCCGGATACACTTTCGTACAGACCTCACCCGTACAGGCCTGCTATATCGGCGACGGGGGCGGCATGGCTCTTTTCAGCGAAGAAGGCGACCCGGTAATGGGCAAGTGGTACTATTACTACCAGCCTACCGACTGGACCATCGGCAACTATATGCTGGGCACACGCGATGATTTCCGCGCTATGTGCGACAGCGCCTACGCGTACGGCGTGCAGGTAATCGTCGATGTCCTGCCCAACCACACTGCCATCGATCACCATGCAGTGCTTCCGGGTCTTGACAACGCCGTCGGAGGCCATGAGAACCTGTATCACGCCAACGGCTTCACACCCATCACAGACTACAACGACCGCATGCAGTGCACTACCGGCGAGATGGGCGGACTTCCCGACGTAAACACTGAAAATCCCGACTTCCAATATTATTATCTGCAGTACGTCAACGACCTGATCAATCTTGGCGCACGCGGCTTCCGCTATGACACAGCCAAGCACATCGGCCTTCCCTCCGATCCGCTTGATCCCAAAGCCACCGTCAACAACTTCTGGGACGTGGCTACTGGCCGCCAGGGTGTCAAAGGTCTTTCACTACTGATGCCCGACAGCCTATTCATATACGGCGAAGTACTTCAGGACCGCAACGTTCCCGAGGCCGGCTATGCCGAATACATGGATCTGACAGCCAGCGCCTACGGACATGAGCTCCGCGACGCCCTCCGGGCCGGAAAGGTCGACACAGATCTGCTCACCAACTGGCACCACACCATGACGCCCGACCGCCTCGTGACATGGGTAGAGAGCCACGATACATACTGCAACGCGCACGAATCGGCCGACATGACAGACGAGCAGATGCGCATGGGATGGGTATTCCTGACCGCACGCCAGCACGGACGCCCGCTGTTCTTCAGCCGCCCGGCCGGCAGCACACGCGACAACTACTGGGGCAACAACCGTATCGGCGCGCGCGGAAACGATGAATTCTTCCATCCGGAAGTTGTCGCCGTGAATAATTTCCGTTCGGCAATGAGCGGACAGGCTGAAAGCATATACACCGCCGCCGACAATTCCGTGGTCGAGATCTGCCGCGGCGATGCGGGTGCAGCCTTGGTCAACTTCAGCGGCAAAGAACAGAAAGCCAAAGTAAAGACGACTCTTGCCGACGGGCAGTACACCGATGTCGTCAATGGCGCGCACTTTACGGTCAAGAACGGCATTCTTGAAGGCCGACTCTCTCCCCTGACTTCCTACATACTCTATTCAATCTGAAACGTACACACTCAGCATACCACGCCGGAGGGGCATTACAGGCCCCTCCGGCGTTTTCTTTTTGTCAGTAAACTATCCGATTGCATCAGTCTGATACCAATCTGTAAGCATCGGGCTGTGACCAACAGCACCAACCATTATCCGCACAATCAAAAAGTCAGCAAAATCTTATATAATGCCATTCTACAATTATGTTTTACAACATATAGTAAGCAAGAGTATTATATTTAACACTTTTTAATGTTTTAGAAAATGTTAAGCTTTTGGATTGAAAAGAAACAATTCCGTACATTTTTAGACTGATTTTAATTAAAAAACATCTGATTTTATTGAATATTTGCTTAAAAACACTCTTCCGGCGCACTTCTGATGAAATATCATGGGTATTGACAATTAAATTTTAATGCTTAACTTTGCATCGGAAATGAAACGACAACCTATGCTTTTTCATAGAAAATACTACACACGTCATAGTGGAATTTAATCAAAGATCTGGAATAGACATATTAATCTAACATTAAGTACACAGTATGTTTACAAAAAACGGATGGTCTGAGAAGATCGTCCGTTTTTTGTATCCGGCCAACAACAGGGGGCATAGTAATTAAACAACATCGCCCGACCAAATGGCCGGGCGACAGGTTATTCATTCGACGAATACGTAAGATTTTATTCCTTGTCAGATCTTGGAGCGGTGACAGACTCCGCCGGCGGAAGCGCAAGAACAGGCTCGGCCAACGCCGGATTTTCAGCCACCTCAGCAGTCGCTGCCGACTTTGCCTTACGGGGGCGGCGAGCGGTCTTCGGACGCTGCTCGGCGGATGCGGCAACGCTGTCATCAGAGTCAGTTACAGCGACTGACTCTGTATCGGCAACATTCCCATTTTCGGACTCAGGCTTGCGCGGACGGCGTGTCCTGGATTTGACCGCCTTCGGCGCAGCCGATCCCTTATCGGATTCTACGGCAGTTGCCACAGCCTCGGTTTTCGGTTCACTGGCCGCAACAGAAGCCTTTGGCACTAAATCTTCTCCGGACTTAGAGTCGGCACAGCCATCAGTATCCGGCCGCGCGGTCGCTTCAGATGCGGGCTTCGGTTCCGGTGCAAGGGTCGGCTCTGACTTGAGCTGCTTCGGAGCTTTGGGTTTTGCCTCGGAGATAGGTTGCGTCTCATCCGGGGACATATCCCCGGAGGCAATGGATTCGGCAGCAGCAGCTGCGGCAGCGGCTGCCTCAGCCTCCTTGCGCAGGCGTCTGCGGCGGCGCGACTTGGCCGACTTGCTCTCGCCGGTGCCGGGGGCGGGTATCGGCTTGTCTTCGGCAGCCGACTCTTCATCGGCACTTTCGCCACGCTTCTTGGCCTTGTTCTTGACTTTCTCGACCGATGACGTTTCCATATCTTTTTCGTCCTTGAGTTCGATCTCGTTACGATCCTTGTCAAGAACTCTGTACTGTAGATATGCGAGCGACTCGTCAGCTATAATCTTGAATTTCCCGCCAAGAACCCGACGCCATTTCCGGTAAATCGAAGTAAGCCATCCACGCTTGATGTAAGCCTCGACAAACGGATGTATATACATCACGAAGTCACGCATCTGCAAAGTGTTGACAAGATAGTCGAGCTTCTCGAACAGCGTATCGGTAAAGAGCAGCGACGGCTGTATCTCGCCCTTGCCGAAGCAGCAGGGGCAGTTTTCGGAAGTGGTGATGTCGAGAGCCGGGCGGACACGCTGACGGGTAATCTGCATCAGACCGAACTTACTCAGCGGCAGAATATTGTGCCGGGCTCGGTCATTGGCCATCACCTCGCGCATATGCTCGTACAACTGCTGCCGGTGCTCGCCTTTGCTCATATCGATAAAGTCGACCACAATGATGCCGCCCATATCGCGCAAACGCAACTGACGGGCTATCTCGTCGGCCGCACGCAGATTTACCTCGAGGGCATTGCTTTCCTGATCGTTGGCCGCGCGGGAACGATTTCCTGAATTGACGTCGACCACATGAAGCGCTTCAGTGCTTTCGATGATAATATAGGCGCCTGACCGGAAAGACACTGTCTTGCCGAACGACGACTTGATCTGCCGCGTGATCGAGAACGTGTCGAATATCGGTTCCTGCTTTGTGTACAGCTTGACTATGTCGGCGCGTTCGGGAGCTATAAGAGACACATAGTTCTTGATCTGATGAAAAGTATCCTCATGATTGACGTGAATCGACTCGAACGAGGGGCTGAACACGTCGCGGAGCATGCCTACGATGCGGCTTTCCTCTTCAAATACCAATGCCGGGGCAGTAGCTTTCTGAGCCTTGGCCACGGTACTGTTCCAGCAGTTGACCAGTGTCTTGAGTTCGTTGATAAGTTCAGCGACACGCTTGCCTTCGGCCGACGTGCGCACTATGACGCCGAAATTGCGGGGCTTGATGCTTTCGATAAGCTGGCGTAGGCGCATTTTCTCTTCAGTCGATTTGATCTTCTGCGAGATGGAGATCTTGTCGCTGAAAGGTATCAGCACCATGAAACGCCCGGTGAAAGTGATGTCGGTAGTGAGGCGCGGACCTTTTGAAGAGATAGGCTCTTTGACGATCTGTACCAGGAGTTCCTGCCCCTGTTTGAGCGTATCGGATACCGTGCCGTTCTTATCGATATCGGGAAGCAGGTTCATTTTCTCGACAGACGGCACCTTCTTGCCGTCGCCGCCGAGCAATGCACTCACATAGGCTTCGTAAGAAGCAAAGTGAGCACCAAGATCCAAATAGTGGAGGAATGCATCTTTCTCGTATCCGACATTGACAAAGGCAGCATTCAGCCCCGGCATCAGCTTCTTGACCTTAGCCAGGTAGATGTCGCCAACAGCGTAGGAGATGTTACGGGCCTCCTTCTGCAGCGATACCAGCCTCGAATCCTCGAGAAGGGCTATCGACACTTCAGACGGCTGAACATCTACGATAAGTTCACTTTTCATTTCTTGTCGGTTACAATACGGTGGGTGCATGGATCGGAGTGACGTAGACTCCGCTTTCATTAAAAAAATCAAAGGAGCAAACCCTGAGTTGACGCCGATGGCGTTTGTCAGATAGTCCCTCCTTTTGATCTGTCACAGAACTGTCAAGCAGATCGCTGCACCGTTCCCGGTCTGAGATCAGAACCGGGTGGCGGCTTGCGATATTACCTAAAGTCTTATCCGCCGGATGTCGTCGGCGCGTGGATTCACGAAGCGAATCCGCCAGCGGCCGGAGACACAGCGGCGTCAGACCTTATTTCTTCTTCTTGTGACGGTTCATGCGAAGGCGTTTTTTACGCTTGTGAGTAGCCATCTTGTGGCCTTTACGTTTTTTTCCGCTGGGCATTTGCGTAAATTTAAAGATTAATAATGTTGTGCAGAAACGAGGACGAGAGGAGCCGATCAGTATCGGGTGTTACTTTACGTTCTTGACATCCTCCATGAAGACCTTGGCGGGCTTGAATGCCGGGATCTTGTGCTCGGGGATGATAATTGTGGTGTTCTTCGAGATGTTGCGGGCAGTCTTCTCCGAACGTGTCTTGACGATAAAGCTGCCGAAGCCACGAAGATATACGTTCTCGCCTTCCGACAGAGATTCCTTCACAACCTGCATGAACTTCTCGACAGTTTCGAGAACAAGTGCTTTTTCGATACCCGTCGACTTCGAGATTTCGTTAACGATGTCTGCTTTTGTCATTTTCGTTTATATTTTGCGAATTATAAGGTAATATTTCTCTATTCCCGGACTTCGGCGATGTTTTCGGCGCCGTTACCCGTTTTTGCAGCTGCAAATATCGGACTTTTTTTTGAATTGACAATAATAAATCGTTGAATTATTGCGATTTTTTCGCTTTTTTCCAAATTATTGACCGTTTTACCCCCACGTTCGCAACTATTTGGCTTCACCGTCGAGTGGCTTTACCGCAGAGGATGGCGTCACTGCGCCTTCATCCCCGCGGAGCTGCCGTCCATCGCGCGTCGGGACAGCCGCAGCTGCCTGCCGGCCGACAGCCACTCCTTCGACAGCCAGCGCGAGTCCGTTGACCACAAGGCCTATGCCTCCCGCAAGCATAATGGCCGCATCGGACGAACCTGCCGGGAGCGATGCTATATAGATTCCGACCCCGGCCAAAGCCACGGGGATCAGCAGAAACCAGCTGCTGAAGAGCATCCGTCCCTGGCGGGGAAGAAGAATAAGAAGCTGTATCACGGCTGCCAAAATCATCAGCATACAGAACAGATAAGGTATCACGGCTACAAAAGTGGTCTTGAACACGAGCATCGACAGACCCAGAAGCACGGCCGCTCCGCTCGTAAGGTAGCTCAGTGTCACCGGCATCAGACGACGTGAAGCGCCGTCGCGCCCGCGGCGACTACCGGCATACAGCACAAAATTCAGAATACCTGCCGCTATAAAAAGCACGCCGCCAAGCACCACAAGTCCGGCACTGCTGACTGTTGTATAGGTAATGATCAGTACCACGCCCGCTATCAGCGACAGCAAAGCCATGAAGAAAAAGCTGCGTACTTTCATTTCGTATTATTATATATTATTAATGTGACAGACCGCATGAGGGCCATACCGTAATTTTTTCATTTTTCAAAGTTAACAATTATATCATTCTCCATGATTATCATTCATTCTCTTTTTTATTCGGAAAAGTCACCTAAGAATCAGCTGTTTAACATATATTAACACATCAATCTGCCATTTTTTAGTAATTTCGCCGTCAAATTTATCAGAAAATACGAATACATCTATATAATTTTTTATGAAAAAACTTTTTAAATGTGCACTCGCCCTCATCGCAGGGCTGCTTGCCACCGAAGGTGCCTCCGCCCAGGGCTTCAACCAGCTTCCGGCGATGCCCGTCGACTCAGCGGTAGTAGTCGGCCAGCTCCCCAACGGCCTCACCTACTACATCCGCCACAACGAAACGCCCAAAGGCCAGGCCGATTTCTTCATAGCCCAGAAAGTCGGCTCAATCCTTGAGGAAGACAACCAGCGCGGTCTGGCCCACTTCCTCGAACATATGTGCTTCAACGGCACTGAAAACTTTCCCGGCAAGGGAATCATCAACTGGCTCGAGTCAATCGGCGTGAAATTCGGTCAGAATCTCAATGCCTACACATCAATTGACGAGACCGTTTACAACATCTCCGACGTGCCGGTTGCCCGCCAGAGCGTTCAGGACTCGTGCCTGCTCATCCTTCACGACTGGTCGTGCGCCCTCACTCTCGACCCTGAGGAAATCAATGCCGAACGCGGCGTGATCCATGAGGAATGGCGTCGCTCTATGGTTGGCCAGATGCGCATCCTCGAAAAGCTTCTTCCTGAAATATACCCCAACAACAAGTACGGCCTGCGCCTGCCGATCGGCACCATGGACGTTGTCGACAACTTCCCGCCCCAGGCTATCATCGACTACTACCACACATGGTACCGTCCGGACAACCAGGCCATCATCGTCGTAGGCGACATCGACCCGACTTATATCGAAAATAAGATCAAGGAGATGTTCTCGCCCATCAAGATGCCCGAGAATCCCCGCGAACGCTACTATGTACCCGTCGAGGATACGGAAGGCACCATCGTGGCCATCGGCAAAGACACCGAAATGAGTGCCCCGGTAGCCATGATGATGTTCAAGTACGACCAGCCCCTACCCCGCGAAAGCCGCAACACACAGATGTACTATGCCGTCCAGTACATGACCGACATGATTCAGGACATGCTCAACTCGCGCCTGTCGGATATCGCCAACAAGCCCGACGCACCCTTCGCCATGGCATCGGTTGAACTCGGCAACTTCTTCCTGGCTTCCACCAAGGACGCACTCTCCCTTCAGGTAATAGCCAAAGGCAACGACATCACCGAAGCCCTGCAGGCCGCTTACCGCGAGATTCTGCGCGCCCTGCGCGGCGGCTTCACCGTAGGAGAATACGAGCGCGCCTGCGCCGAGCTCCGTTCGCGCTACCAGCGTCTCTACGACCAGCGCAACAACACACCCAACGTGACCTATGCACGCGAATATGTCCGCGCATTCGTGGACAACGAGCCGATTCCCGGCATCACGATCGAACAGCAGATCTACGATATGCTGACTACGAGTGTTCCCGTTCAGCAGATCAGCATGCTGCTTCCCGAACTTGTGACGGACAACAACCGCGTGGTGCTGATGCTGCTTCCCGACAACGCAAACTTCACAATCCCGACCGACTCACAGGTTCTTGAAGCCCTCAAGGCTGTAGACGGCGAGGAAATCGAAGCTTACAAGGACGAAGTCCGCACCGATCCGCTCATTCCCAGCCTGCCCGCTCCCGGCTCGATCGTAAGCGAGCGCCATCTTGACAACTGGGACGCCACCGAACTCACTCTTTCGAACGGCGTCAAGGTCATCGTCAAGCCGACTGAGTTCAAGGAGAACGATATCCAGTTCGCAGCTGCCGCCAAGGGTGGCTTCTCGGTACTTCCCGATTCCTACGCAAGCTCACTGCAGTTCCTGCCCTACTCGATGTCGAACCACGGGCTGGGCGACTACAGCAACAGCGACCTCAACAAATATCTCCAGGGCAAGCAGGTAAGCCTGAACTTCGACTTCAGCAAGTACGACCGCACCGCCTCCGGCTCCACCACCATCCAGGACCTGCCTACCCTGATGGAGCTCATCTACGCCAATTTTGCAGAATTCAGCTACAAGCCCGACGAATTCACCGCCATCCAGAACATGATCAGCGGATTGCTCGCCAATCAGGAGTCAGAGCCGCAGTTCATCTTCCAGCAGCTCATGCTGAAGACTCTTTTCAAGGCTCCCGCCCTGCAGATGGTCACCACCAAAGCCATCGCCGAAGCATCGTACGAGCAGACTGTAGAGATCGCCAAGACAATGCTTGCCAATCCTGCTGATTTCACATTCACGTTTGTCGGCAACATAGACATGGACGTCTTCCGTCCGCTCGTCGAACAGTACATCGCCACGCTGCCCGTCGGCGCAAGCGTTGAATACAAGCCCTCCGCAGCCTTCGAAATTACCAAAGGCACCGACACCGTCACCGAATCGTGCGTCATGAGCACTCCGCAGACCTGGACACTCTACATGATCAGCGGCACCGAGAAGTATACACCCAGGCAGCGCGCCATGGCTTCGATGGTCGGCCAGATAATGAGCACCCGCCTGCTCAACAAGGTCCGCGAGGAAATGGGAGCCACCTACTCGATAGGCGCCCACTCGCAGATGGGCCGTACCGGCGACATAAACACTTTGCTGCAGATCGCCTTCCCGATGAAGCCCGAGATGAAAGACGAGGTATTCGCAGCCATCGACGTCATCATCAAGGACATGGCCAAGAACGTGACCGTCGAAGAACTGACCCCGGTGCGCGAATTCATGGTCAAGGAAGCCACAGCCAGCCTCGATGAAAACAATGACTGGGCCGCTTCGATGGCAAACACATCGATCAACGGCGTGGATGTGTTCACCGGCGCAGCCGACATGATCAACTCCGTGACCGTCGACGACCTGATGAAGTTCTGGCAGGACGTCCTCAATCAGGGCAACTTCCAGCTCGTGATCCTGAATCCCGCTGAATAAATTTCACAATAATTTAATAGGAGGAGCCGTGCCCGGGTGGCGCGGCTCCTTTTCTTTTTGTAACTTTGCACAAAATTACCTTCACTTATGCATAAGACCATCCTTCTGACCCTCTCACTGCTGACTGCCGCCACTGCCTTTGCCGCCGAAAAATCCGATTCAGTCACCGACCGGACCGATTACCTCCCGAATCTCCACGGCGTGATCCGTCCGAGATTCGAATACGACACAGAGTCGGGGACCAACCGCTTTCAGATCCGCAACGCTCGTCTGAGTCTCGACGGCAACATAGGCCAGGCGATCGACTACTACGCCCAGGTGGATCTGTGCAACGCCGGATCTTTCGTTGCACTTGACTTTTGGGGACGATTCCGCGTGTCGCGCTCAGTTGCCATACAGGGCGGTCAGTTCCGGATGCCGCTCGGGCTGGACACATTCCGCGGGCCTACAAATTATTTCTTCGCCAACCGCTCGTTCATAGGCAAGCAGATGTTCAATTTCCGTGCCATAGGCGTAAAAGCAAGCTACGACATCGCCGGTTCAGGCATCACGATTGACGGCGGCATATTCAGCAATTCAGCCATCACGGCCCAAAGCCACTGGAACAAGGGATTTGCTTACGCCGCACGACTCACCTACAAGCCCGGTGAGATGACATACTCAGCCGGATTCGGATCCGTGAAGCCCTACGGCATACGCGCCAACGTAGCCGACGCCGCCATATGCTGGACAGACAGCCGCTGGACCGTCTCGGCCGAATATATGTACAAGCACTACACCGGCCATGCCCATGACGCCTCCCATGGATATCTGGCCTATGCCAATTACCGCTTCCCGGTCAGAGCCGGCATCTTCAACTACATGTCGGTACAGGCACGTTTCGACGGCATGACAGCACACAGCGACAGCCGTCCGGACGACACAGGCCGCCCTGCAACCACCGACCCCACACGCAACCGCATCACTGCCGGCAGTACCTTATCATATTACAAGTCCAAATACCTCTTTGCCGACATACGTCTCAACTACGAGAAATACTTCTATCACCGCGACTACGCGATACCCGACGGACAAGGCGACCGGATAGTCGTAGAGCTGGTTCTGCGCTTCTGATATGTAGATCCGGCAGGCTGTAAACAAAAACTAAAAATTTATTAACAATTCTTATTTTATGTAAAACAAACTTGCAGATTCGCGAAAGAATGTATTACTTTGCAATACCTTAAACAAACCGAATATTTAAAACCACCGATGAGAACGCAAATCCTAAACGGAAAGATACTGACACCCAACGGATGGGTCGAAAACGGATCAGTCCTGATCAAGGACTCGGCCATTCTTGACGTGCTCAACCACAGCAACCGTCTTTCGACAGCCGACAAGGTCATCGACGCCGAGGGCGGATACGTATTGCCCGGCGGCATCGACATCCATGTCCACGGCGGCGGCGGCAGCGATTTCATGGAGACCACCGAAGAAGCTTTCCGCACTGCAATTGAAGCACACCGCGCTCACGGTACCACCAGCATATTCCCCACCCTGTCGTCATCGACAGCCCAGATGATCAGCGATGCCGCAGTCACCTGCGAGAAACTGATGATGGATCCGATGAACGGCGTACTCGGCCTTCACCTCGAAGGCCCGTACTTCAACCCCAAGATGGCCGGCGGCCAGCTCCGGGAAAACATCCGCATACCTGATCCCAACGAATATGTGCCTCTGATCGAGCAGTTCCAGTGCATCAAACGCTGGGATGCCGCACCCGAGCTGCCCAATACCGAGCAATTTGCCCGCTACCTGCGCAGCAAGGGCGTCGTTGTGGCACTGGGACATACCGCCGCCCGGGACGAGGAAGTGGAACGCGGCTACCGCGCAGGCTTCAACCTGGCCACCCACTTCTACTGCGCCATGACCGCATCGCACAAGGAAGGCATGTACCGCTATGACGGCACTGTCGAGGCCGTATACCTCCGCGACGGCATCAACGTCGAGATGATTTGCGACGGCATCCATGTTCCCCCGGTAATCCTGCGACTTATCCACAAACTTAAGGGCACCGACCATGTAGCCCTGATCACTGACGCGCTGGCCTGCGCAGCGTCCGACAGCAAGACAGCTTTCGACCCACGAGTGATCATAGAGGACGGCGTCTGCAAGTTGGCCGACCGTTCGGCCCTGGCCGGCTCGATAGCCACAATGGACCGCCTGATCCGGACATGTGTGCTCAAAGCCAAGATACCTATGGCCGACGTGGCCCGCATGGCTTCGGAAACCCCGGCCCGCATCATGGGCGTCTACGACCGCAAGGGCTCTATCAGCTACGGCAAGGACGCCGACATAATGATATTCAACGACGACATCATCCTCACGAACGTCATACAGATGGGACGCGAGATAGAAGTCGCTCCCGCAGAAATATATTGACCCTAAGATAGTAATGATAGAAATGAGATAGATAGAAACGTTTTCATAATTAGTATTATTTTTAGAGAAACAACTATTTTTTCCTTTGTCTATAAAACACCGGGAGTCGATTGCCAAGAATCGGCTCCCGATTTTTTATAATAATTTAATAAGAGTGTAAGCCGGAAAAGTCGTAACTTTGCAAGAACATAACAATCAAATTACGCACAATGAGATTTCCCCCATTACCACCGATAACAAAAAACCTGCTGATAATCAATGTGATCATCTGGGCAGCCATAAATCTGTTCCCGCAACTGGGTGCAAGCGTCATTAGACTGGCCTCGCTTCATTATTTCTCGTCGCCGGCGTTCAATGTGGCCCAGCTGTTTACATACATGTTCATTCAGGAAAGCTTCGCGCACCTGTTCTTCAACATGTTCGCCCTGTGGATGTTCGGTGCAATCATCGAGCGCAGTATGGGATCTGCGCGGTTTCTGTTCTACTATATCAGCTGCGGTCTGTTCGCGGCGCTTGTCCAGATGGGTGTCTATGCGATAATGATCCACAACTACATACCCCTGCTGCCGCCCGGCGTAAGCTATGACGATGTCTGCACCGAAGGCTGGCGGTACATGCAACAGGGATACACCTTCTTAGATCCGGCTGCCGCTACCATCAACCAACTCGTCAACGGCGCCATGATCGGCGCTTCAGGTGCCATTTTCGGCGTGATCCTCGCGTTCGGCATGCTTTTTCCGAACCAGCCGATCTATCTTTTCTTCATACCCGTTCCTATCAAGGCCAAATATCTTGTCATAGGATACGGCGTGCTTGAGCTTGTCATGGGCCTGGGCAACATGGTCGACAACGTGGCTCACTTCGCGCACCTGGGAGGCATGATCGCCGGCGTGCTGCTGATACTGTACTGGAAGAAAAAAGGCGTGTTCAACAATCATTGGTTCTTCTGACACCCCATGAGCAGAGTGCTCACATACCGGTCTACAGCCGTCCTCGCCGTGGCGAACGCCGCGGTGTACATCGCCGCATGGGCGCAGGGAGCCGACATCGCTTCTCTGAAACTGTCGGGCGACTTCTCAATGGCTGCCGGACATCCGTGGACTCTGCTTACCTACATGTTCTGTCACAACCACCCGGGCCATCTGGCCATAAACCTGGCAGTGCTCGCCGCGGCCGGCGCCATGTATGAACGGCGCCGCGGACATGCGGCAATGCTGGCCGCATATATCACCGGCGGCATTGCCGGGGGTATCATATTTGTAGGCGCAGCATCGGCGACAGGGCTTACACTCTCGTCGCTTGCCGGTGCATCGGCGGCCGTACTGGCCGTAGGTGCAGCCTTGATCGCATCAAGCCGCAGTGCTGCAATGCGCATCCGGCGCACACCGGCGGCAATTGCTGCCCTCGTCCTCGCGACCATAGCTATATTATGGGGACTACGCGGCCCGAATGCCGGCGGCAGCATAGCCCATATAGGCGGCATATCGGCGGGAATAGCCTGCGGGCTGCTTTCGCGGACAAAGCGCACTGCTCCGGCCGATCACTCGGCAATCATAGAAAAAGCCCGGACTTCGGGATATGCCTCACTGACCGACGATGAACGTAAAAAACTTGCAGACACGCAGCAGATCGACGGCTAAGAGCGCCCAGGCGGCTGCCTCAGTCCGAAGAAACCCGTGGATGACCGTCGTGCGCGTCATCCTCACCCTGCTCACGCTTGCATCGGCTCTCGGACTGCTGGCCGCTTCGTACGGAGGCGACTTCCGTCCGTCGGTATATCGTGGTCTATGCATCATCGTCATGACCATGCCGCTCTGGATTATCGCCACGGTGATAATGACTGTGCTGGATGCATTATGGAACCGCAAGGCCCTCGTGATAATCATTCTGACCTTCATAGCCTGCGCTCCGGCCCTGTGGAATTTCTGTCCGCTGAATATCTTCGGACCGTCGGACAGCAAATACGAGAAGTGCCCGAAATTCACACTCATGTCGTACAACATCTGCAACTTCATGTCGCAGGACAGCATTTACCCCGGAGGAATGAACCCGGCCATGTCGTTCCTGATAAAGACCGATGCCGACATAGTGTGCCTGCAGGAAGCCGGAGGATTCGTACCGGTCACCGACCGATACAAGATTCCGACCATACAGGTCGATTCGTTGAACAGACTATATCCCTACATCGTGATGAACGGCCGGACGCAGATGATACTCTCGAAATATCCTGTAAAATCCATTCCGACCGGCTATGCCAAGGCAAAACTCAACGAAATCGCCGTCTGTCGCGTGGAAATCGAAGGGACACCGATCACGATATTCAACGTACATCTGCAGTCCTATTCACTGCGTCCCGACGACAAGTCGCTCTATGAGGATATCACAGACCTGAAGAAAAACGACCTGTCGCTACGCGAGAATGTCACGGATATCAAATCGCAACTGCTGGGAAAGATACAGACTGCCGCCGAAGGTCGCGAACTCGACGCTGAGCGTCTTGGGTCATATATAACACGTCTTGGCGGTCCTAACGTAATCGTCACAGGCGACTTCAACGACGTTCCCGGCTGCTATACCTTGCGGCGGCTCGCCGATTATGACATGAAGGAAGTGTATCCGGAAGTCGGATTCGGGCCTATGATCACCTATTATGCCAACCGGTTCTATTTCCGCATAGACCACACCCTATACCGCGGTAACCTGGAACCACTGAAAATGACGCGCCCTACTCCGCGCAACAGCGACCATTACCCGATTATCACCACTTTCGCAATCACCGGGGATGAAAAATGACATATTTCAGCCGATTTAAGTCCTTCCGGGCCGCGACTCCGCAAAAAAAGTAGTACATTTGCAAACTGATTCAACCGCCTATGAGCAATTTAGCGCAATATGACCGACTTTACGGGCTTATCGGATATCCGCTTGGCCATTCGTTCTCGCAGAGTTTCTTCAATCAGAAATTCGAGTCGGAAGGAATCAACGCCCGCTATGTCAACTTTGAGATTCCGTCGATCGACGAACTCCGCGCCATAATCGCCGCACACCCCAATATCGCGGGGTTCAACGTCACGATTCCCTATAAGGAACAGATCATAGACATGCTCGACGGTCTCGACCCGGAGACACGCCGCATCGGCGCGGTGAACGTTGTAAAGGTTTTCCGCCAGCCCGACGGCAGCGTGTCGCTCAAGGGCTACAACAGCGACTACATCGGCTTCAGCGATTCGATCCGCCCGCTGCTCGATCCGGCTGTCCACGGCAAAGCCCTCATCCTCGGCACAGGAGGGGCTTCAAAAGCCGTAGCGCACGCCCTTGACAGTCTGGGCGTGGAGAGTGTGCGTGTGTCGCGCACTGAAAAGCCCGGCGCCATAACCTACGCCCATGTCACACCCGAGCTTCTCGAGGATTACAAGGTTATCATCAACACTACTCCCGTAGGAATGTATCCCAATGTCGACGAATGCCCGCCACTTCCCTACGAAGCGCTCACCCCTCAGCATCTATGCTACGACCTGCTCTACAATCCGGGCACGACTCTGTTCATGAAAAAGGCCGCCCAGGCAGGCGCTGTCACAAAAAACGGACTTGAAATGCTTCTTCTCCAGACCTTTGTATCCTGGAACATATGGAAAAAATAGAAAAGAATACGAATAACCAATCGGCACATCAATACTAAAAAATGAAAGAATTGTCACGCGCAGTATATATTCTGCTTATAGCACTGATTCTCTTCCCGCTGCCTCTGGTGGGACTTCCCAACATCTCGGCTCCCGTAGCTCTTGCAGCAGGCCTTCTGTTTGCCTTCACGCTGCACAATCCCTGCCCTAAATTCAACAAGAAGACATCGAAATACCTCCTTCAGGTCGCCGTGGTATGCCTCGGCTTCAACATGAATCTGCAAGAATCACTCAAAAGCGGCTCGGAGGGCATGATGTTCACCGTAGTCTCTGTGATAGGGGTGATGGCTTTCGGCGTGACCCTCGGCTACTGGATGCACATCAACCGCAAGACGGCCTATCTGATCTCCTCGGGTACAGCGATCTGCGGCGGCAGCGCCATCGCAGCCGTCGGCCCGGTGGTGAAGGCCGACAGCAACGAGATGGGAGTAGCACTCGGCGTCATATTCATTCTCAATTCCATAGCTCTGTTCATCTTCCCGCCGCTGGGACATATGTTCGACATGTCTCAGACACAGTTCGGTACCTGGGCGGCAATAGCCATCCACGACACTTCGTCTGTGGTCGGCGCCGGCGAGATATACGGCGAGACGGCCCTGCAGACAGCCACACTGATCAAACTGACCCGCGCGCTGTGGATCATTCCGCTGGCATTCGCCACCATGTTCATCTTCCGCGACAAGACCGGCAAGATTTCCATTCCCTGGTTCATCTTTATCTTCGTGGGCGCCATGATCGTCAACACTTATGTCTCTCTTCCGGCATGGTTCGTTGATTCCATGGTATGGATCGCACGACGCGGCATGGTGGTGACACTATTCATGATCGGCGCATCGCTGTCCCTGGGCATGATCAAGTCGGTAGGTATCAAGCCTCTTCTGCTGGCCGTCGCCCTATGGATCATTATCAGCATCACAAGCCTCTTTGTAGTCGTGGAGACGGTCTCATGACCGGCAATCAATCCCAATGAAGGCTCTGCTTGTCAAAGTGCCCGCGCTACTGCCGCTCATCGGTCTGTGCGCGGGCATTCTGATATGGTGGAACTTCTTCAGCAATGTGCCACGGGCCGAGGAGTCGCTCACCGACGGATCCACACATGTGTATTGCGGATCCGTCATAGAATCGGAAGGCACACCCGAAAGTATCCGGCTTATACTTGAAATAGATTCGGCCGACATGCTGCCCGTCACTCCGTTCCGGGCCGAAATAGGATCTGTGGCAGGCGGAATTTTTCCGACTCCCGGAGAGCACTTCCAAGGAAATCTAACTCTGCGTGATGCCACCGTATGGGACGACCTCGGCACAGACGGCTACATGGAATCGTACTATCGCCGCAAGAATATCGCCGCCACCGCATATGCTGCCGAAAACGATCTGCGCGCCACCGGTGTCGACAGCCGCCTGCGCCATACGCTGCACGGATATCGCGAGTGGTTAGTGACCCGGCTGGCCCATAGCGGGATCAGCGACCGCACTTTCGCCCTGCTGGCAGCCATAATCACGGGCTACGACGACGAACTGCCGACAGAACTTGCCGATAACTTCCGGGCGATAGGTATAGCTCACATACTGGCCCTTAGCGGGTTCCACGTCGGATTCATCATTCTGCTGGTGTCTCTTATCCTGTATCCGATGCGGGCGATATATCGGTTGCGTCGCCTGCGGCTCGTACTGACTGTCATCCTCATATGGATCTACGCTGCAGTGGTCGGACTGCCGCTGTCGGTAGTCAGAGCCGTGATCATGGCCTCGGTATATACCCTGGGGCTGGCATTCGGACGCAACACCAATCCGTATAATTCCCTATGCGTGGCCCTGCTGATTATTCTTGTCATATGGCCGACGAGTCTGTTCTCAGCAGGCCTTCAACTGTCAGTAGCCGCCGTGCTTGGCATCCTTGCCTTCGCAAGTGCTCTCAATCGGGTGGCGCCGCGCAACCGCATAGGCTACAACATCATGGCAGCCGTCGCCGTATCAGTCGCCGCATTCATCGGTACGATTCCGCTTACCGTCCTATACTTTCACAAGCTGCCCGTACTATTCCTTCTGAGCAACCTGCTGGCTACAGCCATGATGCCGCTATGGATGGCCGGGGGAATACTGCTGATAGCATCGTCAGCGGCCGGCCTTTCCCACACCTGGGTAGCCACCTTCATGGACCGGCTGACAGACTTCGCCTCGGCCGCCGTCGACCGGATAGCCGCTATCGAATGGTCCGAGATCACCGACATATATATCGAACCGTGGTTCGCAGCCGCCGCACTGGTCTCCGTAACCGTGCTCGGTATCGCAACACACCGGCGCACGCGCGGCGCATGGATAGGTGCCGGCATTGCCCTCGCCGTAGTTGCTGCGATATACCCGCTCTCGGCTCCCGCCAGGGCCGCGACCGACATCGTGCTCGTGCGCGCCGCCAACACTACCGCAATAGTATGTACCGACGGGCGGCAGTGCGCTGTGATCCACACAGGAGCCGACCGCAGCCACCGGACGCTTGCCCGGCGGCTGACGCAGCGGCTAAGCCGTTTTGCAGCAACCAACGGAATAGACACCCTGATGTTTCCGGAAAAAGACTTTGCAATCGGGCGCCTGTCACGCACGGGAGAAATCATCACGGCCGGCACAAAGACCCTGGCCATACCTTCCCGTTCGGCCTCGTGCGACACCTCTCGTGTCGACTATCTCTTACTCGGCTCCCGCTTCCGCGGCAAGTTGGAAAAATTTCTGACACACTGCTATCCGGATACGATCGTACTCGGGGCCGAACTGTCGCGCCGCCGCGCACGTCAGTATGCCGACACAGCTACAGCCCGCGGTATTCCCGTCATTGATCTTTACGAAAGTTCGTCCGGGACAGCCCGATAGATGGCAGCGCAGACTTCGTCGCCGAGCATCCGACGTGGCACAATCACAAGCTGCCGGCAGCGGTCGACGATGCGGATCAGACCGTCCGACTCATTCACCGAACACAGCGCATCGAGCGACACGGACGTAATTTCCGCTTCTTTATCGTCATATAGGCGCAGACATCCGTCGGCGATTTCGGCTGCCGACACGGCCGTAAGCCGCACGGTCTCCGGACGCATCGCTTCCGACAACACCGTCAGAGTCATGGACAGAGGATAGACTATGAGCAGAAGCATGAATCCGACTATAGCCACGCGAAGATCGGTTGCGAAACCGGCAGCTACCACGATCAGGGCTACGAGTGCAAGCCACCATAGGCTCCAGAGTTTCCGGCGGAGTATAGCACTGAAATAGGCTGCCACAAGCCGGCGCCGGAGTGCGTCGGCTGTGGCAGCCTTATCTTTGTCTATGTCCTTGGGGCGGACTTCAGTCATGGTTATTTCCTGATGCCGTCGCGCTCAAGCAGCGCATCGATACGCGGCTCGCGGCCACGGAAACGGCGGTAGAGTTCGGCTGGATCTTCCGTACCGCCGCGCTCGAGAATGTTGGTACGGAAACTATCGGCCGTGGCAGGGTCGAATATGCCATTTTCCTTGAACAGCGAGAAGGCGTCGGCATCGAGCACCTCGGCCCACTTGTAGCTATAATATCCTGCGGCATATCCACCTGCGAATATATGGCTGAACTGCGGCGAGGTCAAGGCTCCGGCGACAGGTTCGAAGATCTTAACCGGCTCGACGGCGGCAGCCTCGAATGCGACGGCGTCATCGACGGGAGCCTTGGCGGTGTGCCATGCCATGTCAAGATATCCGAACATGAGCTGGCGCATGCAGGCATAGGCCGCACCGTACTGCTGCGAGGCTATCAGACGCGAGATCAGTTCGGCCGGAATGGGTTCGCCGGTCTGGTAGTGGCGTGCGAAACCGTCAAGGAATTCCTTTTCGGTCAGATAATTCTCATTGAACTGTGAGGGAAGTTCCACAAAATCACGGTACACCGCCGTGCCGGACAGCGAGCTGTAATGAGCTTTGGTAAGCAGACCGTGCAGGGCGTGGCCGAACTCATGCAGGAAAGTCTCCACTTCATAAGGAGTCAGCAGCGAAGGAGTGTCGGCCGTAGGCTTGGTGAAGTTCATCACGATCGACACGACGGGACGATGGTCGACTCCCTGGCCGTCGACAAACTGATCGGCGAAGCCTGTCATCCATGCGCCGGGGCGCTTCGATGCGCGGGGGAAGAAGTCGGTGTAAATCACTCCGATGAAATTGCCCCGGGCATCAGTGACGTCGAAGGCTTTCACGTCGGGATGGTAGACCTGAATCTTGTCGTTGGGAGTGAATTTGAGACCGTAGAGGCGTGTGGCAAGGCCGAACACGCCGTCGATTACATTGTTGAGTTCAAAATACGGACGCAGCTCCTCTTCGTTGAAATTATAGTTGGCAGCCTTGTATTTGTTGGCGTAATACGAATAGTCCCAGGGCTTGATCTCGAACGGTGCACCCTCAAGTTCAGTGGCAAAGTCGTTCAGAGCCGCCATTTCGGCCTGCATCGGACCGGTATATGCCTCGCGCAGACGGTCAAGCAGATCGTATACTCCTGCGGGATTCTTGGCCATGGTGCGCTGCAGCGAGTGTGCGGCGTAAGTCTCGGCGCCAAGCAGATTGGCGATCTGGCGGCGCAGTTCGGCGATGCGCTTGAGGATCTCCACATTATTATATTCGCCGGACGTGTTGCGGCCGGAATACAGACGCCACATCTTCTCGCGCAGGTCGCGGCGCGAAGAATATTTCATGAAAGCCATGTAGACAGGCTGATCGAGGGTGAAGAGATATTCGCCCCGGCGTCCCTTTGCGGCCGCAGCATCGCGGGCCGCGGCTACCGAACTTTCGGGCAGCCCCTCGAGATCGGCTTCGGTGAGCCATATTTCATATGTGGGCAGCTCCTTGAGCACGTTCTGGCCGAACTGGGTAGTAAGCTTCGATAATTCGGCCGACAACCGACGGTAGGTCTCGCGATCGTCGCCCTGCAGGTTCGAGCCGTTGAGCGCGAATGAGTCATAGGTCTTCTGCAGAAGCATCTGCTGCTCGGGATTGAGCGCGAGACTTTCGCGGGCATCCCACACAGCCTTGACGCGCTGCCACAGACCCTCGTTGAGGATAATGGATGTTGAATAATCGCTGAGCTTGTCGGATGCGGTGATCGATATGGCCATCATCTCGTCATCGGCGTTGGCCGACAGAAGCGGGAAGAACACGTTGAGCACGCGGTTGAGATCCGCGCCGCTGGCTTCGAGCGCTTCTATGGTGTTGGCAAAAGTCGGAGCCTCGGGATTGTTCACTATCGCATCTATCTCGGCGCGCGCAAGTTCGATGCCGCGGTCAATCGCGGGCTCCCACTGAGAGTTGTCGATCGACTCGAACGGCGGGGTCGAATGCACGGTGTTGAATTCTTCAAAAAATACATTTTGAGCGTTTGACATAACTGCTGCAAAAATTAATAAGGCGGATAATATATAACGCATTTTATATAATTGTGGATAATTATCAGGTCATGAATGAGCGGCTGGCGCCCGGTACGACACGCAAAGTTAGGCAAAATTTTCATATTTTGAAAATTAGCCGTAACTTTGCACCCGATTTCAATAGAACAACATATTTTTCTAAGTAAAAAAGCATCACATTATGAGTATTACAGGAGCTCTCAACCTGCGCCCCAAACTCTGGAGCGCATTGAGCAACTACTCCGTCGACCGCCTGCGCGAGGATGTCATAGCCGGCATTGTGGTCGGCATCGTGGCTCTGCCGCTTGCCATCGCATTCGGCATCGCATCGGGCGTCAGCCCCACGATAGGCCTCGTCACAGCTATAATCGGCGGATTCATGGTCTCGTTTTTCGGTGGCTGCTCGGTACAGATCGGCGGCCCCACGGGCGCTTTCATCGTCATCGTATACAACATCATCGCCCAGTTCGGTCTCACCGGCCTCGCCGTGGCCACGGTCATGGCGGGCATCATACTGGTCATGATGGGTCTGTTCCGTCTCGGCACGGTCATAAAATTCATTCCCTACCCGATTGTAGTAGGCTTCACAGCCGGTATCGCGCTGACTATCTTCTCTACCCAGATCAATGACTTCCTTGGACTCGGCCTGACGGATATCCCCGGACAGTTCCTCCCTAAATGGGGCCTGTACTTGCGCAGCCTGGCATCCGTTGACATCGCCACAGTAGCCACCGGCCTTGTGTCGCTTGGAATCATAATCGGCGCGCCGTTCATATCCAAGAAACTTCCCGGCGCCCTGCTTGCCATAATCATTGTCACAGCCGCCTCGTGGGCTCTGTCGGCGTTCACTGACTGGTTCCACGTCGAGACGATCGGCGACCGTTTCGGCGACATGCCCACCGACATACCGCGCCCGCATGCTTTCGTGCTCGACATGGCCACGATCAACATGCTGTTGCCCTCGGCATTCACCATCGCCGTGCTGGGCGCCATCGAGTCGCTGCTGTCGGCGACCGTGGCCGACGGCGTCACCGGCTCACGCACCAATTCCAACACCGAGCTCATAGGCCAGGGCATCGCCAACATTACCGTTCCGTTCTTCGGCGGCATACCTGTCACAGGCGCCATCGCCCGCACCATGACCAATATTACCAATGGCGGACGCACTCCCGTGGCCGGCATTGTACACGCACTGGTGCTCCTGCTCATATTCCTGTTCATGATGCCGCTGATCAATTATATACCCATGGCCTGCCTTGCCGCAGTGCTCATAATCACGGCATACAACATGAGCGGCTGGCGCACCATCATCGGAATATTCCATGCTCCGAAAAGCGACATATCTGTACTGCTCGTCACTTTCTTCCTTACCGTGATCTTCGACCTTACCATTGCCATAGAGATCGGTCTGCTGCTGGCCGTGGTCCTGTTCCTGCGCCGCGTAATGGAAAACACCGAAGTAAAAGCCTATTCCGGACAGCTCGATGTGAACGAAGGCACCGACAGCCCCAACCATGAGGTTCTCGACGTAGCCAAGGGCGTCAGCGTCTATGAGATCGACGGTCCGTTCTTCTTCGGAATAGCAACCAAATTCGACGAACTGATGCGCTCGACCATGCACGACAAGCCCGTAGTGCGCATAATCCGTATGCGCAAGGTTGCCTTTGTTGACGCCACCGCACTACACAATCTTGAAATACTGATCAAGTCGTCGCAGAACGAAGGCATACATATAGTATTGTCGGGCGTCCGTCCCAACGTGCGTGAATCGCTCGAGCATGCCGGCATAGACACCCTCATTGGCCGCGATCACATATGCGACCACATCACAAAAGCCGTCGTAATGGCCAACGCAATCGCCAATCAGATAAACGCAAATAAAAAGGTTTAATTAATAAATTATTTTTAACAATTGTGGCAACGCGTTGATATACCGCTATTTACAAGTTTAAATATCAAAATGTCGCCATTATGAGCCGAAAATAGTCATAAAAATATTTTTTTGTTAGAAAATAAAGCTATAACTTTGTGACGTTTTTGAAGCACTAAACAATTGTTTAACTATTTTAATCAAAAAAGAAAATGAAAAAGTTACTTCTTTTACTTGCTGTAGCTTTCAGCGCATCGCTCTTCGCTTGCGGTGGTGACAAGAACGCCGAAGCTAATGACTCAACCGCATGCAAGGACAGCTGCCCCGCAACTGAGGCTCCCGCTCCCGAAGCTGCTCCCGCTACTGAAGCTGAAGCTACCGACAGCGCTGCTCCTGCTGAAGCTGAGGCCGCTCCCGCTGAAGCTGCTCCCGCAGAAGCTGCAAAATAAGTTTAGCTTACAGGAAAAAGTAAAAGTCGACCATCAGGCCGGCTTTTCTTTTTTATATAAGGATGATATTACCGCTGATGAACTTCCGACAGGCCGCGCGGGTCTGCATCGAATGAGCGAACATTTTTAACAAAGAGGTTGTTAATTCTAAAAATTATTATTAACTTTGCATCGAAATCGCGATCACGAATGATTCGATTCTCACTTCTCCCCTGAATCATACATTCTCCATCTATTTGTAGTTTTCACACGGCTAACCACATAGCCCGACTTTGCATCGCTAACGACGCAATCCATCTACCTGACAAACTCTTTCGCAACACTTTGAAGCATACTGCCCTCACTTCGGGAAGTGCCGCTTAATCAAGACATTATGTATAATATCACCGACCTAAACTCAATGGCCGACGCCGACCTCAAGCAAGCCGCCGAAGCCCTTGGTATTAAAAAAATCGATCTGTCCCAGCGACAGGAACTCATATATCAGATTCTCGACGAGCAAGCCATAGCAGGCGCAGCCTCCAAGGCGGCCGCACGCAAAAAAGCCGACGAGGAGCCAAAAAAACGCGGCCGCAAGAAAAAGGCCGACGCTGACGAAACCGCCTCTGCCTCAGACAATCGCGGCGACCAGAACAAGAAACAGAAAAGCCGCAAGGCTGCCAAAACCGAAACCGAAGCCACGACCGAGGCCTCGGCCTCAGTAACGGCACCATCCGCCCCCGAGGCGCAGACCGACTCACCCGAGCAGCCCAAAAAACGCCGCGGACGGCCAAAAAAAGAAACCGCTGCAGCCGAACAGGCCGAACCGACTACCGAATCCACCGGTAGTGACACAAAGCCCGAACCTGCCGAACCTGAGAAAGAGGCCAATTCTTCTGCTCAGACGGAAACCGCCGGCCCCGCCACCCCCTCCGAACAACTGCCCCAGCAACAGCGCCCGGAAATCCACCCTAAGGGCGACTTCAGTTCGTTTTTCCCTCGGGGCGAAGGCCGCAAGTTCGTACCACGTGCCCAGCAGGACCAGCAGCAGGAGCGCATGCCCCAGCAGCGCATGCCGCAACAGCCCCAACAGATCATGCTCGCCGAACCGGGCCAGCCGCAACCCCAGCAACCCGGCCAGAATCAGGGCAAAAAGAAAAAGAATAAAAACAACAACGGCGGCAACCAGCAACAGATAATCGCCGACCAGCGTCTCAACCCCAACCAGCGCTACGACTTCGAAGATATACTCGAGGTACAGGGCGTGCTCGAAGTCGAGCCACAGGGCCACGGCTTCCTGCGTTCGTCCGATTTCAACTATCTTCCCTCGCCCGACGATGTACTCGTAAGCCAGCAGCAGATCAAGGCCAATGGCCTCAAGACCGGCGACGTCGTAGAAGCCATGGTACGCGCTCCGCGTGAGGGCGAAAAATATTTCCCCCTGTCGCGTGTGTTGCGCGTCAACGGACGCTCTCCCGAATATATCCGCGACCGTGTCCCCTTCGAACATCTCACGCCGCTGTTCCCCGACGAAAAATTCGATCTCTGCGGCGGTGACACATGCAACATCTCGACCCGGGTAGTGGACATGTTCGCTCCCATCGGCAAAGGCCAGCGCGCCCTGATCGTGGCTCCGCCTAAGACCGGCAAGACCCTGCTTCTGAAAGACATCGCCAACGCCATAGCCGAAAACCATCCCGAGACTTACATCATGATCCTGCTCATTGACGAACGTCCCGAGGAAGTCACCGACATGAGCCGCAGCGTGAACGCCGAAGTCATCGCATCGACTTTCGACGAACCTGCCGACCGCCACGTAAAGATCGCCGGCATCGTGCTGGAGAAAGCCAAGCGCATGGTCGAATGCGGACACGACGTAGTGATCCTTCTGGACTCGATCACCCGCCTGGCCCGTGCCTACAACACGGTGTCGCCCGCGTCGGGCAAGATTCTATCCGGCGGTGTCGACGCCAACGCCCTGCAGAAGCCCAAGCGCTTCTTCGGTGCCGCCCGCAACATCGAAGGCGGCGGATCACTCACCATCATCGCCACCGCGCTGACCGAGACATCGTCGAAGATGGACGAAGTGATCTTCGAGGAATTCAAGGGCACCGGCAACATGGAACTGCAGCTCGACCGCAAGCTCTCGAACAAGCGTATCTTCCCGGCTGTCGACATCATGGCGTCCAGCACCCGCCGCGACGACCTGCTGCTGCGCTCAGAGACCCTCAACCGCATGTGGATTCTGCGCCGCTTCCTCTCCGACCGCAACTCCATCGAGGCTATGGAATTCATCAAGGACCGCATGGAGCGCACACGCGACAACGACGAGTTGCTGCGCACCATGGATCAATAATAAGTTTGCAACAAATAAATTCTCAGATTAAAGGAGGTGTCCGCAGAGATCAGCAAGAAATACTGATTTTTAACCCGCAAGAATACAAAATCACACGATTTTGGCATAAAAAAATTTGCCATTCAAAAAATTATGCGTAATTTTGCCCCGCTAAATTACAAGCACTTCAATCTGACAATTAACAACAAACTAAAAATATGATCATCGTACAAGTAAAAGAAGGCGAAAACATCGAACGCGCACTCAAGAAATTCAAGCGTAAATTTGAACGCACAGGCATCGTAAAGGAACTCCGCAGCCGCCAGGCTTTCCAGAAGCCGTCTGTAACCAACCGCAAGAAAATGATGAAGGCGGTCTACGTACAGAAGCTGCGCGCAGTCGAGGAATAAATTTTTTCACTGCCTGAGGCGAGTTTTTCGCCGTTTTATTTGCCAATATAAAAAGGATTGCCTAATTTCGTGCCGTAAGGCGTCGCGTACAACCACTGCCGCGTCTCCAAGGCCGAAAATGAAGCAACAGACTGAAGCCTTTTTAACCTACATACGGTGTGAGCTGAATCTTTCGGCTCACACCGTTCTGTCATATAAGGGCGATCTGGGCCAATGGCTGAGCTATATAGGCGAGGACGCCGACCCGGCCGGCACAGACATCAACGACCTGCGCGGATGGGTGGCACTGCTGGCTACGGATGGCCTGTCGCAGCGCTCGATACGCCGGAAGATTCAGACTCTGCGAGCATTCTTCGCTTTCATGATGAAGCGCTACGGATTGAAAAACAATCCGGCGGCCGAACTGACTCCGGGACGCATGGCAAAGACACTCCCGCGCACGATAGCGCCACAGATCACCTCCCGGGTAATAGACACACAGATAGACGAGACAGACTTCACTGCCGTGCGCGACCGGCTTGCAGTGGACATGCTGTACTCGACCGGAATGCGGGCCTCCGAACTGACAGGGCTGCTTGACACCGACGTTAATTGTAATTCATGCGAACTAAAAGTACTCGGAAAACGTAATAAAGAAAGAATAATTCCTTTCGGCAACGAACTCCGACAAATGATAGATCAATACCGCAAGCTCAGACCCGCCACCGCTTCTCCAGCCTTCTTCGTACGCCCTGACGGACGTCAGATGTCATATGCGGTGCTCCGCGGCATAGTGCGCCGTGAATTCGCCGGATCCGGAGCATCGCCGACTCCGCACTGCCTGAGGCATTCGTTCGCGACCGACATGCTCAACGACGGCGCCGGCCTCAACGCGGTAAAGGATCTGCTCGGACATGCATCCCTGTCGACCACTCAGATTTACACACATCTCTCATATAGCGAAATAAAACAAAATTATCAACTCGCGCATCCACGCGCACAAAAAAAACGCTAACTATGGAAGTACGCATTCAAGCCATCCACTTCGAAGCAGGCGAAAAGCTCGTCAGCTTCATCAACAAGAAAGCAGAGCGTCTCGCTCGCCATAATCCGTCGATCACGACCGTTGACGTAACCCTCAAGGTTGTAAAACCGGAAACCGCCATGAACAAACAGGCAATCGTAAAGGTTGCCGTGCCGCAACACGAAGATCTCGTAGCTGACAAGACTGCCGATACTTTCGAGGAAGCCATCGACCTGACTCTCGAGGCTCTCGACCGCCAGCTCGAGAAACGCAAGGGGATCTGACACGAGTCAGATCTTATCTGAATATGACAACCCCGCCGAAGACTTCGCTCCGGCGGGGTTGGTGTATAATGCGGATTTAAGATGTGCGCTTATTTCTTGAGGACAACCTTACCTCCGCGTATGTAGAATCCGGCAGGGAGTTCGTCCCATTCACAGTCGAGAGCGATGCCCTGCAGATTGAATACGGCTCCGCCGACAGTTCCGTCGATCGAGATGTCGACCACGCCGGAGGTCAGAGAGTAAGTGCGGGTGAAGTATTCGGAATTCGCCACTTCATCGACTACGAACGCTCCTTCGGGCATAGTAAGTATGTAATCGCCGAATTCAGTGGGATTCTGGTCGAAAGTGAGCTTGAATGTGGGCACCTCTGCGCCTTCAACCTCTGTAGCGGTAGCGGTAGCGCTCCATGCCTGACTGCCGGGCTTGCTGTAATCAGGCTTGAGGCGAAGAGTGATGACAGCCTCGTCGTAGCGGCTTGCTGTCTTGGCTCCCGGGAAGCTTACCGTAATTTCATTCAGACGCCTGATGTCGCCTTCATCATACGGCAGAGTCTCTACGACCATAGTGAATTCGCTCGGAACCACGCCCGTCCAGCTGTGCTTGATGGCCGGACACGGTTTGCCGGAAAGGTTCAGACCACCTTCGGGTATCTCAATGGTAAGAACGCCTTCGCGGGCGGGAGCCTCGGTAAGCATGATGGCAAAGAATGTGTCTTCGGCCATTGCCATGTACTCGGCGTCAGGGGTAAGTTCCTTACCGTCGAAAGACACCTTGATATCTCCGTAATTCGCACCGGCAGTAACGCTGAAGTCGGGGAACATAAATCCGATGGTAGACCAGGGATCGGTGGCATTGAAGAAGCCGGTTGTCGGGGTGGGTTCGTAAGTCACTTCGGTAGCGGTCTCCAGCACGTAGCTTGCCTGAATCTCTTTCGAATCCGATCCTTCGACCTTGAAGAAGCCTTCGCTTATGATAAGTGTATAAGAAAGATTCTGAGTCGGCGCCACGAGGAATTCGACCTTGAAAGTCGGCACCTCGGCACCTTCTACTTTTTCAACTTTTGTCTGTGTGGGAATATTGCCCCATACATTGCCGGCTCCAACAAGAGTGACTTCAGAAATGTCAAGACCGGCAATTTCAGCAGTGGAAGCCATGGGGAACGAAACGAGGATCTCGGCCAGCGAGGGAACCGTCGAGCCGGATTCGGGAGTCAGGACCGCGGTAAGCAGTTCGGCTCCGGCAACGAATTCGACTGTAGTGGCGGCTGTCGTTGTTTCAAACGTATAGGAACCGTCAGTCAGAGTCACATCCTGGCCACCGACCTTGAGAGTATAGCCGGGATCAACAGTAACTTTTACCGTAGTACCGTCTACAAGACTTTGGTCGGTGTATGCGACGAAGCTTCCGGGATATTGCTCGAATGCCACCGAGCCATGGAGATTTGTCACTGTCAGGGGATTGGATTTATGCTCCTTGCCGTCAGCAAAGATTTTTACCACACCTCCGTCAGCGATCGGCAGGCTGTAACGTGAGTAGTCATCCGGAGAAACTGCCTTTCCGTCGAGGAAGCAATATGTGCCGTCAATGCTCTCGCCGCGCACCCGGGCCGAGAAAGGTGACATGTAATCCTTATCAAACGAGAGTTCGCTCCAGCCGTTAGTATATGTGAATTTTGACGTGCAACCGTTGGTAATGTCAGCGTCAAAAATAATCTCGCGGTCATCGGGGATCGACACAAATACATGAGCCTGTGCGTCATCCTCGATCTTTTCAGCCACTACATAGAAAGTGGTCACCGTTGTGGGAAGATCAAGATACTGGCCGCCGGCCGTACGAAGAGTGCGGATCCAGTAACCGGCTTCGGGCTGTATGTTGAGCGCGCCATACTTTTCGCTGACCTTGAAAGTGAATTTCCGGGCAGTTCCAGCCGGAATGGTATAAGCAGCCTGTGCGGGATTGGATATCGCAGGCAGATCGATTGCTCCCGTCACGGTCTCGCCGTCGGTCAGAGGCACCGTGTAGCCGGTAAGCAGACTTCCGGCCACGATTCGGACGCCTTCGGGGCATACTACGTAAGCAGTGTAAGTAATATCGTTGTAGACCTTGGCAGTACCCTCAAATGCCAGAGTACCGCTTTCGTTAACCACGAAACTGAACGATTCAAGGCCGGTGGCCGATTCGTCGACAAGAGTACCGTTGAATGTTACCTTTGTGACCGTATAATCCGAATTGATATTGAAAGCGACGCGGTGGCCCTGCTCTACCTCGAACTTGCCGTCGGTTACTGTCAGATTCGCGAGGGCATTGCGGTCAAATACCGACGTGATGCAGTCCTTGATCTCCTCGGGCAGCTGCAGAGTTACTGTTTCGACAGGAGTCGTATTGGTATACGATATCTCTATGACATCGCCGGCCGCAAGCGGATTGATGATAAAGCAATCGTCGCCGCCATCTTTCATAGGGCTAAAGTCGACGGGCGCGCCGTTGTTAGTAACCGTATAGTTCTGGGGGGTGGAACGATCAGTGACCTCGATAGTGAGCGAGTTTTCCTGGCCGGGAGTGAATTCAGCCGAATTTGAGCCGTTGGTCAGAGAAATTTCCTTCTTCGAAGGATTGAGATACACTTTCTTGATCTTATCCAGGCAGTCATTGACCTTTACGGTAAAAGGCGCAGTAGCCGTCTGCAATGCCTCGGTCTCGATCGTGACAGTTCCTCCAATCAGAGGACTTTGCCATGCACTCAGGTTGAGACGCAGATACGTCACGCCGTTAAGAGTGCTTACTGCGATGTTCGACGAAGCGCCCGCGGCACTCACACAAGTCGCCTTGGTAATTTTAAAACCATCCTTAGCGGCTACAAACAGCGGTTTGGTCTTCGAAGTAGTAGTGAATACATAGTCTGTGGATCCCTGAGGCACATCAAGAACAACGTTCTGGGTGGCGCCCAGCGATGTGCCGCCGTATTTAAACTCGACAGCATCCGGCTTGTCCCACTTCAATGTCACCGCATATTCCTCCGCATAAGCCTGCGAAAGGCCTGCGGCGAACAGTATGACAAGCAGCAAAGAATAAAGCTTTTTCATAGAATTGCTTGTAAATTAATAAAGTTGATATTGGAAATGATTAGTATATACATATCTTGAGTGTACCGCAACCGGCGCGTGCGATGTAGACGCCCGGCTCAAGGCCAGTCATCATGACGCAATTCTCGCCTGTGGCCACGACCGCGCCCCCGAGATCATAGATATCGATCCGGCCTTCTGCCGTGACAGCCGTACCGTCGAAAACGGGTGCCGCAGCCTTGTCTGCAGCGACGTCGCCGACCCCTGCCGGACCAAGACGGAAATAACAGATACCGGGCCCGATCTGAACGAGCTGGCCGCCGTAGTTATATCCCATCATGACAGTATAGCGCTGGCCGGGCACACATTCGGGGAAGCTGACCGAAGTGGTGAACTTCTGCGTCGTGCCTGCCTCTTCATAGATCATATTGTGACCGGCATAGGTGGCAAGGGCTATCTGTGTGGGATCGCTCTGCAAAGGTGCCGCCACACAGGCATACATCGGATAAGCGAACTTGCCCGACTGCAGTCTGACATCCGCCTCAACCTGGATGTCGTTCTTGTCTGCGATCTGATATACGATGGTATTCACCCCGTCGACCGTCTCGGAAACTGCTTCGGCATTTATTACCTTAGGATAGCCCACGACTGACATACGGGGCACTCCTGGATTGGGCTGCATGACGACAGGAAGAGATTTCGGAACTGCAAAGAACGTATAGGTCGACTCGTCGAAGTAAGCCATATCTACGATAGTGGACTTTTCCACATCGAAATACCGGTCGAGCAGATATATCTGTGTCGACCATTCGCGCTCCACTGTCGAATGAGGTGGAATTGTCACCATAACGCTCTCGCCGAGCATTTTCATCGTTCCGTCGACAGCGAATGCCGGTGCGAAGCCACGCGAGACTTCAATATCCGAACGGTTCTCGACCGTGATGCTGAACTTGTTGACCATGCCGTAATACAGGCCTCCGACGATCTTGCTCCTGGTAATCCGTACTTCGGGAACAGCCTCGCTTACAACAGCGTAGTCAGCGCCGCTCTTGGTCAGCGTGATATAGTTGTAAAATCCCCATGAGTGACCTACCGGTTCCCAAAGCTGGGCATCATCATTGCCGGTACCGATCTGCCGCGTCGCGAAAGTCACTTTATATGTACCGTCGGCAAGACCGAGCTTCTTAAGATCAACCGCAGGCTTGAAGTAGGAGGGACCGGTGCCGTAGCCGGGCTGGATCTCAAATTTTATATCACTTACCGGCACGCTCTTTGCAGCCTCGGGATTCCCTGCCGGTTCGAATACAGCCCCGAAAATCACATGAAGCGTCTCAGGTGTATAATTGACCCACATGCATTCGCCTTCGGCGGTCAGACCGAATTTAAGTGTATCATTCTCGGCAATCTCACCTACAAGCGAGCCGGTCTGCATCAGACTTACGGCGCGGTCTTCGGCCGGCTTGCCTGTGGGTGGCTGAATACCCAGTACGGCATCCTGCGTGAAATTATATCCGCCGCCCGAACCGCCGCCCGAACCAAGTGAATACGGATCGAGTGCGTCGAGCGAGAAGTAGCCGTTGCTCATGCCGGTCCATCCCCAGTTGAAATGGAAATAACCGTTACCGTCGTAGCCGTCGCACACGAACGAGTGTCCGCCGCCTATGGTGGAGCCGCCGCCGTAAAGTATCGGACCGACGTCGCGCAGATTCTCATAAAGCATCGTTTCCCACTGCGACAGAGAATAAGACGAGCGCAGCGCATAAGTGATATTGGGATCGTAGTCGAAATATTTGACCAGACCACGCGAGATGTACATGGCCAGTGCGCCCGACGAATCAGTGCCATAGTCCATCTTCACGGCATAGCCGCAGGCTTTCATCAGGTAACCCACCGCATTGGCTTCAGCATCGGTCCAGTCGTTATCAAGATAAATATCCCGCATATTGTCCCAGTCGAAAGCTTTTAGGGAGAAGTTAAGGGTCAGGCGTTTCTGAATGGACTCGGAATCATAGCTGATTGACCCCTTGCCCCGGACAGGATACTTCCAGTAATTCATAACCTGGGCCATTGCTGTCGCCACACACCCCGTATAGCACCGTGAGGCTCCGTAAAGCGGACACTGGCTGTTGTAGGGGGCGTCCTGATCCCAGTCGGTCTTGATCTGGGGCGCGATGGCAGGACGCGGCACACGCATAGGAGGCTGTGCAGTGAGGCCCCGCGAACTCATGTATTCGATCTGGCGTGAATATTCCTCGAGCCACCATTTCATCTGTGGCGGCATGGCGTCAGGATCAAAAGAGCCTGTTTCGGCATAGCCAAGCAGCGGCTGAGCGCAGTCATCGGCACTGACTATAAGGAATCCGTCGCCGGCTTTCCGGGCACCGAACACATACACCGCGGCATCTCCGCTACGGGTCACGGAAGTGAAAGCGGGTTCGGCCACGGCTGCGCGTGCCCTGGCGGCCACCGCCTGCGGGCCGGACTCAGCTGTCACACGACTGAGGGCCTCGGCGGGCGAGAGTGTGCGGCCATGTAGTGCCGCGGGTACGGCTATCAGAGCCAGGATTGCGAAATATTTAATTTTCATCTCGGACATTATTTCTTGACAAATTTACGTACAGAGCTGCCGCTGCGCACTATGTAGATACCGGCAGGAAGATCGGAGAGTTCTGTTGTACCGGCAGCAGCAGAAGCTACTTTCACACCCTGCAGGCTGAATACCTCCACCGGAGCGTCTGCTACAATCACGTCTCCGTCGGGAGCGACGGTCAGGCCGCCGCCAGGAATGTCGGCATCGGTAATACCGCCGGACAGATCAAGAGGCAGATTATAATAGTCAGTGCCGATATGTGTGCGGGCACCGTCGAGATACGACACAGCCAGGAACGGGATGTCGGCGTCGGGATATACATATACACCTCCAAGGTTACCGCGTTCTTCAGGCAAGAGGGCAAGCAGCAGCCTGCCGTCGGGATTTGTTTCAGAGCGTGGCTGCGAGATATAACATTCCTCCTGGACGGATCCGTCGTCTTTACCGCGTTTGATCAGAACAAGATATTCCATCTCGCTGTCGCTGTGGATGAGACCGGGCTGAAGTACGGAACCATTGATGAAGCACTGGGGATACATCACGTTGGTCCCGATATTCACTTCGTCGGTACGGATATGCTGCCCCTGAGCGTCAAGCCATGCCACACGCAGATATACGATGTCATCCTCTTCGGAAGGCATGCGCAGTTCGGCGGCATAACGATATGTATCACCGAACGGTACGCGGTCGATATTGGTGGTCATGGCGTCGGGATCAGAGTCCTCGACCTTGAGCATGTAGGGGAAACTGGCGACTGTCTTGCACGAATACATGTCTACAAAATTATACTGAGTGCCTGATTCGCCCGAACTTACAAAGAATACCTGAGGCTCCTTGCCGGGGATATCGGTCATGATATTGAATCCGAGCACTTCCTCGAAAATGATCGAACGCTGCGTGCCGTCGGGATTGTAGATATAGAAATTGTTCACGCCGGATTCGGAAGCGAGGCTGACTTTGTCAGTACGACGCACGGTAAATGCGAACTTTCCGTCCGTACCATAATGCTTGTTGTCGATATCCTCGCGGTAGCGGAGATCGCCGATCGAATAGAACGAAGCCGTATAATCGCCTTCGGGCTTGACGACCGGAATGCGCGTCGTCTGTACAAGTTCTGTCTTTCCATCCTTGAGAGCATGGATCTCGATCAGCAGATTGTTGCTTTCGCGCTGTACTATATCGTCAAGATAACTGTAATATGGCGCGAAATAAGGATCCTCATACTGCGAATATATCAGATACGGCACGCCGTCGACTATTTTACCGATCATGTACTGGGAACTTTCCTGATCGCCGGGCAGATTGAGATGAGGCACTTTGTGAGTGCTGACGATAGTCGGAGTTCCACCGGGAGCCGCCTTCTGATAAGTATCGAGCCGTATGTAGTTGCCGGTGTAATATTCCCACACGGCTTCTGTGCCATCCTTGTCGGCAGGATACTCACCGGATATAATTTCGTGCATCAGTGTCATATATATTTCTTCGGGGCCGCCCGGAACGGTGGCATCGAGAACATCCACTATGAGCTCAGGCATAGAATACACGATCTTGTCATATCCCTCGCCGTCCTTCTCACCATCAAGCTGATACACGACAGTACGGTAATGGTTTACGCCCGGAGTGGTCGAATTCACTGCAAGGCCGAGAGCTATCTCGATCTTGTCATCGTCGTTAAAGAAATGTCTGGTGACAAGCGGCAGCACATCGCACTGAGGCACACGGACCTCGTCATCGGCATAGCGCATCTTGTCGTCGATCCGGCCGACAAGCCTGTGGTTTTCGTCATAGATACTGATGTGATATGCCTGAAGAACATATTCGGTGAAATATTGGTTATGTACGATCTCTTTGTTATCAAGATTGATCGTGTAGTACCACAGCTTGCCGTCAGGGCCGTCGATATCTCCGCCGTTGTTCGACATAGCGAGCGTATGATCCGGACTGTAGCCGTCGGCTGTGACGGCACGCCACGGTTCGGAAAATACGGCGCGGTTGTTTGCCGCGATGCGGGATGATCGCTCGCCCGCGAAGGCAGCATGATCATTGTGAAGACGGTAGATCTGCTTCGTAAGATCTATTGCGCCTGTAGTATTCACTGCAATTGCAGCTCCTGCCGCCGAATATAAAAAAATAACGGCAGCCCCAGCCAGTAATGCCGGCATGGATAGTTTCTTCATCGGTTTATTATGTTTTATTGATTGGAAATGATCGACTGTAACGTATTGTGTATATGCCATCGGAGATGCACGCGGCAAAGGTATGAATATTTTTCAAAATATCAACAATTTTATCACATTTTTCAGAATCGTTTACGGCATTTTCCCTACATTTTTTAATTTTTTACTTAATTTAACTGCTAAAATGTCATTTTTAACATGGAAAAATCATTAACTTTGTAACAGCAAAATATGAAAATCGATCCGAAATATATGCAGCGGGCGCTCGAGCTTGCCGCCCATGGCCGGGGGGCTACCACGCCCAACCCGATGGTAGGCGCAGTCATCGTCGCGCCCGATGGCCGCATAATTGGCGAAGGATACCACCGGCGGTGCGGAGAGGCACATGCCGAGGTCAACGCCATAAGCTCGGTCAGTACTGCCGACAGACCTCTGCTCGCCGATGCCACCATGTACGTGACGCTGGAGCCATGCTCGCACTACGGCAAAACGCCTCCATGCGCCGAACTGATAATCCGCACCGGAATTCCGCGTGTAGTGGTCGGAGCCACCGATCCGTTCGTCAGTGTCTCCGGCCGTGGCATAGCCATGCTCCGCGAGGCCGGCATAGAAGTGGCCACAGGTGTGATGGCGGAAGAATCAAGACGACTCAACGCGCGCTTCATGACGGCACACGAGCAGCAGCGACCATGGATTACTCTCAAATGGGCCCAGTCGGCCGACGGATTCATCGACAGCGACCGCCCCGACGGCCGCCCTCACCGGTTCTCAAGCACACTCACACAGACGCTGACACACCGTCTGCGTTCGCTCCACGACGCCATACTGGTCGGTTCCGGCACTGTAATAGCCGACAGCCCCCGCCTCGACTGCCGGCTGTGGCCGACCGTACGGCAGCCGCGTCCAGTGATTCTCGACAGGCGCCGCCGCATCGGTCCCGACAAAATATCCACGGCAACCGAACCGCTGATCATGACCGACGGCTCCGATCTGCGCGGCATCATGTCATCATTATATAGTAATGGTGTCACCTCCGTATTGGTCGAAGGTGGAGCCGCTGTACTGCAATCCTTTATAGACTCAGGACTATGGGATGTCGCCCGGGTGGAGACTTCGCCCGAACGACTCGTCACACACGGTACCGTACACGCCCCGATACTTACAGCTCAGGCAGTCCACTCCGAATGTTTCGGAGGTAACCGTGTAGACATATTCTCCAATAATGGGCTGTTTAGCGTTAAAAACCTATAAAATTCGCACTTTTCCCATCATTTATCGCACTTCCATAGCCCTAATTTTCGTGCGAAGTTATAACTTTGCAAACTGAAATATATTGTTCATCATGATTAAGAAGCTTGCAATAAGTTTTGCTGTGGGAGTCTCGGCAGCCGCTTTGGCATCGTGTAATTCCTCGTCAACCGACTATGTCGAAGAGACTTACTCGGCGGCAGCCGTGCGTACATTCCACTTAAGCAAAAATGACAGCATACTGGCCAACCTCGACTCCGTATTCTTCTCCATCGACCTCATCAAAGGGCAGATATACAATGCCACGCCGATGCCTTACGGCACGAAAGTGACAGCTCTGACTCCGGTGATAACGTCGCTCAACGGATTCTCCGTAGCCGAACTCACCGTCAAACGCGCCGGGAAGTCGGATACGACATACAACTACATAACCAATTCATCCGACACCATCGACTTCACGAATCCGGTGAAACTCCGCGTGGTGTCGCCCGACGGCCTGTGCGAGCGCACATACACTATCACGGTCAACGTCTACGCCGAGAATACCGACTCCCTGGCATGGGATCAGCTCGACCGACGTACGCTTCCCTCATCATTCCCATATCCCACCGAACAGCACACGGTGCGCCAGAATAATACATTGCATTGCCTCACCGCCTATCAGGGCGCGTACTGTATGGCCACTCTTCAGGGAAGCCTCGACGCCATCACCGGTTCCGGCTCAGATCTGGGCGAATGGGACAAAAGAAACATATCATTTCCAGCATCGCCGCGTCTGTCGACTTTCACTGCCACTGACGACGCCCTCTATATAATCTGCGAGGACGGACTGCTCTACCGCTCGACCGATACCGGTGCGACCTGGACCTCTACCGGCTGTGCATGGTCGACGATCTACGGCGGATACGGCACTACGCTCACAGGCGCCGCTACCGACAACTCCGGCAACTGGACCCTGCAGACATACCCTGGAACAAAATCGACACCGATACCGCAGGATATGCCCGTGAACGGCACCTCTCCCGCTGTGATCTATTCGTTCGCAATGAGCGACACTCCGCAGATGCTGATCGTCGGAGGCCGCAAAAAGGATGGTTCTCTTTCGGCCGACACCTGGGGCTATGATGGTTCGTCGTGGGCAAAGATATCCCGGCGCGGACTGCCTGAAGGCCTGGAAGGCATGACTGTGGCACCCTACTACACCATCAGTACGGCCGCCGACTGGACTACACGCTCGATTCCCACTCTGGTGGCCATCGGAGGCCGTAAAGCCGACGGCAAGAACAACACCACAGTATATATATCCAATGACTACGGCATCAACTGGGCCAAGGCGGGTCCGAGTCTCCAGCTCCCGACATACATCCCGGCGATGTACGGCGCCCAGACGTTCACCATATCGTCCACTCTTTCAGGCTCGATCTATCGGCCTGCCATAAAAGTCCCGAGTGAGACGTGGAAAGTGCCCTACATCTACATGTTCGGCGGCATCAACGAAAGCGGCCAGACGTCCAACAACGTATGGCGCGGCGTAATCAATCTGTTAAGCCTCAAACCAGTAGAATGATCGGCTGATGTCATCGATCCGATTACATATCACCGCTCTCATGCTTCTTGCCGCAGGTACCGTTGCCGGGTGCTTCGCGCAAGCTCCCACGGCGCCCTACAAGTTCGACTTCGGCGCCAATATCGGCATGAGCGGATATATCGGCGACGCCAACTCATCCAACCCCTTCAAGCATCCAGGATTCACGGCCGACGCCGCCGGGCGCTACATAATCGACACTCGCTGGGCCGTGCGCGCCTCGCTGGGCATGCAGACACTCAGCGGCAACACAGCCGACATATCGAACGTGCTGCCCGACGGCGCACACTATGAATTTACCTCCACGGTCATTGATCTCAACGTACGCGGTGAAGCCAACTTCTTCCCGTACGGCATCGGCGAGACCTACAAGCGGCTGAAACGCTGGACTCCCTATCTGGCCGTCGGAATAGGCATGGGCATAGCCACCAGCGGCGGCAAAACATCCGTAGCCCCTACCTTGCCGATGGCTTTCGGATTCAAATACAAGCCACGCGAACGCATCAACCTCTTCATCGAATTCTCGATGACCAAGATATTCAGCGACCATGTCGACGGGCCCGACCTCGCCGACATAAACCTGATAAAAACAGATTTTTATAAAAACACCGACTGGGTTTCACGGCTCACCGTCGGCATTTCTTATGAATTCGGCAAGCGTTGCGAGACCTGCCACTATGTAGACTGACGCCCATGAATTTACCAGAAAATTTCGATCCGAATCGAGTTCCGGCCCATATAGCCATCATAATGGACGGAAACGGCCGCTGGGCTACCGAACGGGGATTCGACCGCTCGGCAGGCCACGTCGAAGGTGTCGCAACGGTACGCCGCATCACCGAAGCAGCCTCCGAACTCGGAGTAAAATACCTCACACTCTATACCTTCTCGACCGAGAACTGGAACAGACCCAAAGCAGAGGTCGACACGCTGATGCACCTGATCGTAAGCGCCATCGAACGTGAAACCCCGGACCTGATAAAAAACAACGTGTCGCTGCGCGTAATCGGTGACACGGCCCGTATGCCGGAGGAGGCCCGCGCGCGTCTGGAACAATGCATATCCGACACTTCCCATTGTACCGGCCTGCGCCTGGTGCTCGCGATCAGCTACTCTGCGCGCTGGGACATCGTCAACGCCTCCCGACAGATTGCCGCAGAAGCAGCAGACGGCTCGCTCAACCCTGAAAATATCGACAGCACTACCCTCTCGACCCGCCTGTCGACCGCATTTATGCCCGATCCCGATCTGCTTATCCGCACCGGCGGCGACCTCCGCATCAGCAACTTCCTCTTATGGGAGATCGCATACACAGAGATTTTCGTCACCCCCACATACTGGCCGGCTTTCACCAAGGACGATTTCGCCCGGGCGATAGCCGACTACCAACAACGCCAGCGCCGCTTCGGCCTAACCGGCGATCAAGTCACCAACCGCCAATGAATTCATTTCACGTTATGCGCCATAAACTGATTCAAATTCTGCTCGTCATATCGGCCTGCCTGTGCTGGTCAGCCGCCCAGGCACAGACCGAAACAGACACAATCTTCAATCCGACCGTCGTTTACACGACCATGCCGCGAACCTACGAGATCGCGGATATACGCGTCGAAGGCGCACCCAACTATGATCCGGACATCATATTGGGATATGCCGGACTCAAGATCGGCGAACGTGTCACAATACCCGGCGACGACATCACACAGGCAACAAAGCGTCTGATGCGCCAGGGACTCTTCCAGCAGGCCCGCTTCTCTCTCGACAAGGTCTACGGTGACAAAGCCTGGATCATCCTTCAGGTCACTCCCCAGCCCCGAATTTCGCAAGTGAATTACATCGGCATGAAAAAAGGCGAACGCGACGAGTTGCAGAACCGCCTCAATCTGATGAAAGGCAACCAGATCACGCAGAATATCGTCAATCGCGCCAAACTCATCGTCGAGAAATTCTTCCGCGACAAAGGCTTCTCAAACGCCCAGGTCAACATCACGCTGCACGAGGATCTCTCGGCTCCCGGCGAAATGATCGTCGACATCGCCGTGGACAAGCGCGACAAGATGCGCGTGCACAAGATCTATATCACCGGCAACACTGTCATGTCCGACAACAAGATCCAGCGCGTGATGAAGAAAACCAACGAAAACGGCAAGATTCTCAACCTCTTCCGTCAGAAAAAATTCGTCCGCAGCGACTACGAGAACGACCTCGACCTCATACTCAAGAAATACAACGAGATGGGCTACCGCGACGCACGCATCGTGGCCGACAGCGTCGTGCAATACTCCGACAACCGTGTCGACGTCTATATAACCATCGACGAGGGACAGCGCTACTATATCAAGGATATATCCTGGGTGGGCAACACGCTCTATCCTTCGGAAGTCCTCAACGAATTCCTCGGAATGGTTCCCGGCGATGTCTATAACCAGACGCAGATGAACAAACGCCTCACCGAAGACGATGATGCCGTATCGAACCTCTACATGGACCGCGGCTATCTGTTCTTCGACCTCGTGCCGATCGAACGTGAAGTGACCGGCGACTCCATTTCGCTGGAAATGCGCATGGTCGAAGGTCCGCAGGCCCGTATCAACAACGTCATCATCAACGGCAACGACCGCCTTTACGAAAAAGTGATCCGTCGCGAGCTCCGTGTCCGTCCGGGCGAACTGTTCAGCAAGAGCGACCTGATGCGCTCGGCCCGTGAAATCGCGCAGACCGGCCATTTCAACCCCGAAAACATGGACATCCGCCCCGAGCCGAACGAAGAGAACGGAACCGTTGACCTTGTATTCAATCTCGAATCGAAAGCCAACGACCAGATCGAATTCTCGATGGGCTGGGGCCAGACGGGCATCATCGGCAAACTGTCGCTGAAATTCACCAACTTCTCGATCAAAAACCTGTTCTATCCGTCGACCTACAAAGGCATCATACCGCAGGGCGAAGGACAGACATTCACAATATCCGCACAGACCAACGCCCGCTACTATCAGGCCTACTCGATATCGTTCCTGGATCCATGGTTCGGCGGCAAGCGCCCCAACTCGCTTTCGTTCTCGGCCTACTACAGCCGTCAGACGGGTGTAAACTCTTCGTTCTATAACTCACGCTGGGCATCGGGCGGCTACTACAACCCCTACAGCTACGGGTATGGCTACGGATACGGCTACGATGATTATTATCAGAATTCGTACCAGCAGTCGTACGACCCCAACAAGGTGCTCCAGATGGTGGGCGTGAACATTGGCTTCGGAAAACGCCTCAAGTGGCCCGACGACTTCTTCACCTTCACCGCCGAGCTCGGTTACAACTGGTACTACCTGAAGAACTGGGACTATCTGTATTACATGAACAACGGCACATCCAACGCACTGGTACTGGGCCTTACACTTGCCCGCAACTCGATCGACAACCCGATCTACACCCGAAGCGGCTCGCAGTTCTCTCTGAACCTGTCGCTGACTCCTCCGGCCTCACTTTTCGGCAAGAAAGACTGGAAAGCCATCTCCGAGGTAGCCAACTCCGACAGCGAGGCTGCCGCCGGAGCCAAGAAAGAAATGTACCGCTGGATCGAATACTGGAAACTCCGCTTCAAGTCGCGTACGTACACCCCGCTGTGCAACGCCGACGGGACGTACACCCCGGTGCTGATGACACGCGCCGACTTCGGTCTGCTCGGCTCATACAACCGCTACCTTAAATCGCCGTTCGAAACCTTCTACGTCGGCGGCGACGGCATGTCGGGTTCTTACACCTACGCCACCGAGACCATCGCGCTCCGCGGCTATGACAACGGCGCATTCACCCCGTGGGGCAAGGACGGCTATGCATATACCCGCATGGCACTCGAGCTTCATTTCCCGCTGATGCTCCAGCCCACCACCACAATCTATGCCCTGGCATTCGCCGAAGCCGGCAACGCCTGGACCAGCGTAAGCAAGTTCAATCCCTTCGAGCTCAAGCGAAGCGCCGGCGCCGGTGTCCGCATCTTCCTGCCTATGGTCGGCATGATGGGTATCGACTGGGCCTACGGCTTCGACCGCGTCGAAGGCTACAAGGGAGGCTCACACTTCCACTTCATCCTGGGCCAGGAATTCTAATTCACCGCACCGCGTAAACCTTTTTGAATCTTAAACGTCTTAAACATTATAACACTTTAATGAATTAGGCAACATGAAAAAACTCATCCTCACGCTGACACTCGTCATTGCCGGCATTTTCACGGCATCAGCCCAGAAATTCGCTTTGGTCGACATGGAATATATACTCCGCAACATACCTTCGTACGAAATGGCGTCCGAGCAGCTCAACCAGCTCTCACAACGCTGGCAGCGCGAAGTCGAGGCCGTAGGCAAGGAAGCCGAAACCATGTATCAGAACTTTCTTGCCGACAAGGTATTCCTGACCGACGACCAGATCAAAGCCCGCGAGCAGGAGATAGTCAACAAGGAAAAGGAAGCCACCGACCTGCGTTACAAATATTTCGGACCGGAAGGCGAGCTATACAACAAGCGTCTGTCGCTTCTTAAGCCCATCCAGGACGAAGTCTATGAGGCCATCAAGCAGGTGGCCCAGCAGCGCGGATATCAGGCCATATTCGACCGCGCCTCGTCGTCGGACATAATATTCGCATCACCGTCAATCGACATCTCAAACGAGGTGCTCAATCGACTTGGATACGGCCAGAACTGATAATATCAACACATAAACCATTTATATCATGTTAAAGAAAATCATCATCGCACTGCTCGTCGCACTGCCTCTGTCGGCCGCAGCCCAGAAATTCGGCACTGTCGACATCGACCAAGTAATCTCCGCTATGCCCGAAGTGGCCGAAATGCAGAGCCAGCTCACGGAATCATCCAAGAAATACGAAGCCGAGTTCCAGAAACTCGTCGAAGAGCTCAACAAGCTCGTCACCGAATTCCAGGCTATCCAGGACGATGCAAATACACCCCAGACCATCAAGGAGCGCCGCATGCAGGACATCCAGGAACGTCAGACCAAGGTTGAACAGTTCCGCAACACAGCCACCCAGGATCTCCAGCGCCAGCAGGAGCAGTTGATGGCTCCGATCCAGGCCAAGATGACGGAAGCCATCAAAGCCGTAGGACAGGAAGGCGGCTTCACCCTCGTGTTCCCCGCTGATCCGGGTCTGGTACTCTACCAGGGTGCCGACGTTGTCGATCTGACCGCAGCTGTCAAGGCCAAACTCGGCATCAAATAAGATTTATCGACAAGCTATAATGCACGGAGGCTGCGACAGAATTGCCGCGGCCTCCGTGCTGTCTGCACCAATCAGTCTCAGATGACAGTCAGCTCTCCTGTGACGGAATCCATGATATAACCGGCCACCCGCACATCAGCGGCCATAAGCGGATGGTTGCGTACAAGATCGACTGTCTCAGCCACTGCGGCGCGCGTATCATCGAAGCCGTGAAGCCATGAGTCAAGATCGATGCCACAATGCCGCATCAGTGCGATGTGCTCCTCGTTTACGCCGCGTTCACGCATCAGGTGAAGCATCTCGGCCGCATTCATTCCCTGCACGCCGCATCCGGTGTGCCCTATGACCATTATTTCGTTCACTCCAAGTTCATAGACTGCGACAAGCAACGAACGCATCGTCGAGTCGAACGGATTGGTTATGGTGCCTCCGGCATTCTTGATGATTTTAACATCGCCGTTGCGGATACCGAGCGCGGCCGGCAACAGCTCCACCAGGCGCGTATCCATGCAGGTAACTATCGCGATGCGCTTATCGGGATACTTTGATGTCGCGAAACGTTCGTAGCCGCGCGAGGCCACGAATTCGCGGTTGTGACGCAGTAGATCTTCAATCATAATGATAAAATGAATGTTTGCGGCGCGAAGTTACGCAAAAATCGGAAAAGAATTGCTAACTTTGCGGTATCAAAACTACATAAACCGATAGAAATGAAATTACTTGAAGGAAAAACCGCCCTGATCACAGGCGCGGCCCGCGGCATCGGCAAGGCCCTTGCGCTGCGCTTCGCCCAGGAGGGCGCCAACATAGCATTCACCGACCTGGTAATCGACGAGAACGGCAAGGCTACCGAAGCTGAGATCGCCGCACTCGGAGTAAAAGCCAAAGGATATGCATCGAACGCTGCCGATTTCCAGCAGACTCAGGAAGTAGTGAAGCAGGTCAAGGAAGACTTCGGATCGATCGATATCCTGGTTAACAACGCCGGCATTACCAAGGACGGCCTGATGATGCGCATGACCGAGCAGCAGTGGGACGCCGTAATCGCCGTCAACCTCAAGAGCGCTTTCAATTTCATCAACGCCGTGCTGCCCATCATGCTCCGCCAGCGCTCGGGTTCTATCATCAACATGGCATCCGTAGTCGGCGTACACGGCAACGCAGGCCAGTCGAATTACGCAGCCTCCAAGGCAGGCCTTATCGCACTTGCCAAGAGTATCGCGCAGGAAGTCGGCTCACGCGGCATCCGTGCCAACGCCATCGCCCCCGGCTTCATCGAGACGGCCATGACTGCCGCTCTGCCCGATGACGTGCGCGAGGAATGGGTCAAGAAAATTCCCCTTCGCCGCGGCGGCAAGGTCGAGGATATCGCCAACGTGGCTCTGTTCCTCGCATCGGATCTGTCGTCGTATGTCAGCGGCCAGGTCATTCAGGTCGACGGCGGCATGAACATGTAAATCAATTCAGAACACAATCTTCAGTAAAGCTCGGACAGATGTTCCGGGCTTTAGTTTTGTTGACCAGTTTTAACATTACAAAACGTGTCGTGAAACACGCCGCAAGCGAATGTTCAATTTGTGCTGTATAACATATTTTTAAATAAATCGCATCATATCAATATATTATCCACTATAAAATATAAACCACGACGAGCGTTTAGTAAATTTTAAGGTTTAAAAAGTTCCGAAAGAGAAAGAATTTCCGTAACTTTGAAGTGTTCGCGAAAAGCGTAAACATCTATTAACACAGCCATGGAGCAAACGTTCATAATTCTTAAACCTTCCGCAATCAAACGCAGCCTCGTGGGCGACGTCATCACCCGCTTCCAGCGCAAAGGACTTTTCATCAACGGCATCAAGATGATGCAGCTCGACGAAGCAATCCTCCGTCAGCACTACGCGCATCTGGTCGACCGTCCGTTCTTTCCCTCGCTGGTCCGCTCGATGACTTCCACGCCCGTGATCGTGATGGTTCTTGCGGGCAAAGACGTCGTGAACGTAGTCCGCTCGATGGTAGGCGCCACCAACTGTCGCGCTGCCGCGCCGGGTACAATCCGCGGCGACTTCGGCATGTCGGGCCAGGAGAACATAGTACACGCATCCGACTCACCCGAAAATGCGGTGATCGAAATCAACCGCTTCTTCAGCCCCGAAGAGATCTTCACCTACGACATGCCCGTGGAAACATCTGTGTACGCCCCCGACGAACTCAACTGACATAAACCAATCTCTCCGATAAAACAATGCAGATAAAGATGACACTCTCCCGGAAATTCTCCACTATAGCGGTGCTCGCACTGAGTCTGGGTCTCAGCGCTGGCATCGCAGCACAAAACTACCGTCTGCCCGGCCAGCATACGCAGCAGCACGGCGATCTGATCGCAATGCAGGGCACTGGGTCGGTCGAGGTCGACAACACCACCAAGTACCTTGAAACCTTGTTCGGCGAGGAAGAAGAACCCGAATTCGACATCTATACCGAAGGCTGGAACAGCGGATTCGTCAATTGCTACAGCGGCGTCGAAGTGCCGCAGACAGCCGTGATCGACGTGCGCAACTTCCATATTCCCCACCCCGGCTACATAACATCGCCCTACGGATACCGTCCGCGGTTCCGCCGCATGCACAAGGGCATCGACATCAAGGCCAACACCGGCGACACCATCCGCGCGGCATTCGACGGCAAAGTCCGTCTGACCAAATATGAGGCCAAAGGATACGGATATTATGTAGTCCTGCGCCACACCAACGACCTTGAGACCGTCTACGGTCACCTGACCAAATTCCTCGTCAAGCCCGACGACTACGTACGCGCCGGCGATCCGATAGCTCTCGCAGGCAACACCGGCCGCTCATTCGGCTCTCACCTCCACTTCGAGACACGCTATATGGGCTATGCCATAAATCCCGCCGCCATCTTCGACTTCCCCAACCAGACAACCCACACCGACTTCTACACATTCGACAAGAATCACTATCAGGAAGCCCGTAACTTCGATCCACGCGCCAATGAGGCATACGCGCAGCAATACCGTGCCACACACAAGGTCGAATACGGATCAGGCAGCAGTTCGCGCGGCAGTTCGGCTTCCGGAACAGGCGGCACAAAATACTACACCGTACGTTCCGGCGACTCGCTCAGCCGCATCGCCTCGCGCAACGGCACCACTGTACGCTCGCTCTGCCGCCTCAATGGTCTGACGACATCTTCGAAAATCAAGCCGGGGCAGAAACTCCGCATACGCTGACCGCAAATCAGATATAACGCGCAAATAAAACATACGGGAGCTGCCGCATACGGTTGCTCCCGGTATTTTTAACAGAACCACTATGAGTGCCCGCAGACTCTTCATCGCCGCGACCATAGCACTGACTGCCTTTGCCGCTTCCGCCGCCCGCGGATGGTCGGAAAGCGATTTTGCCAAGATAATTGCCCGCTATGACGTGGCCGACACTGTGATGAACGCCGGAAGCGCCGAAGAATTCTGGTCGCTGCTGCAGATGACCGACCGGCAGTTCCGGAAAACAGCAAAATCGATGGCCGGCAAGGGCGACAAGGATCTCAAGCGGATAATGGTGTCAACATTGTCGGCCTGCGACACTTATTTCCGCGAGGTTCCGGTCGACGGCAGCCTGTATCCATTCAGCGAAAATATTATTGACCGGTCGGGACTACGCGGTATCGCTCCGACGGCCATCATGAGCGTGACCGAAGAATCCGACATTGCCTCATTCAGCTACCCGAACGGCTATTTTTTCATAACCCGACCTTTATACGAACTGCTTGGCTGTGATTCGACTGCTATACTGGCATTGGTATCGGCCGAAGGCGCACACTACGCCCTCCAGCATGCCTACGCACATTCAAAGTGGGAAAAATCACGGCGAAACAAACGTAAATTCTGGCAAATATTCGGGGCTGCGGCTATAACTACCGCCGGCATTATCATCGACCAGGCTACCGACGGATACTATTCGCCTGCTGTCGAGCTGGCCACGATCGCAGCCGTCACCCTGCTGAGCGTGGATCATTCGCCGCGCTACGGCATGCTCTATACTCCCGAACAGGTATTTCAGGCCGACATCGTCGCATACAGATTCATGGAATGGGCAGGGTACGGCGGAAACTCATACATCGACGCACTGAGGCGCTCCGGATTCCACCTCGATGCGGCAAACCCGCAGCCCGATGCTCCGGCAGTGACCACACGCCTGGCGCTGCTCGAATATCTCGACGCGAATCCCGGACTAAGATCCAGGGCATCGCACCGCGACAGGCGCCCGAAGCCGGTCGCATCATATCAGACACTGCTTGCGCCATCAAACTATCGATAATCTTTATTTGTTTACCCATAAAGAATTACACATCAAAGAAGCGAAGAATTATGAAACGCATAGTACCGGCGATTACCGCATTTGCGATAATCGCAGCCATCGGAACATCATCCTGCGATAAAGAATCGAAAAGCGACAACTCCACTATCGCTTTCTCATCCATAACAGGCAGCGCGGCATACACACTGCTAAACTCGGCCAAAGATTTCAACCGCGATTCAGACCTGATATATTTCGACTCGGCAGCCATAGTACTTCCGACCGTCATATACAATCAGGATGTAAGCATCCTTCAGGACTCCATTATCTCGGCGGCATTCGACACCGTATGCATTGACCATACCCAGGCCATGAACAGCGCGTTTATCGCCGCTGCCTCCGAAGCGGGTTACCAGATCGAATCTGCGGCGACGCATCCCGGCCAGCAGTTCTACTCCGACGGCAACACCATCATCTCCGGCGACGTATTCTCGCTCACACCACACCTGCTCACATACCGTATCAGCAAGGAAATATATCAGCCCGGCGACGCTCACGGCCTTACCGTCAACCACTATATCACATACCTGATCGACAAAGGCTGCCTGATGCCGCTTTCGTACATATTCACTCCGGAAGGTATCGCACAACTGCCGTCGGTCATTGCCTCGCGAGCCAAAGATCTCGTCCGTCAGATAGGAAAAACCGACATCAGCTCGCTCCCTGCCAACGACAACTACTATATAGCGCTGGACGGCACTATCGTATTCGTCTACGAGCCGTACGAGGCCGCCAGTTTCTCGCAAGGCGAACTCGCCATACCGTTCTATCCCTATCAGCTGCGTGAATTCATGACGGCCGAAGGTCTGGCGCTGTTCAATCTTGATGTCGAAGAAACAGCCGACTAACGACCCGAGAAAAAAAGTAATTTTGCATATGAAAAAAATGTTCACTCCCATGCTTGCGATAGCTCTCACAGCATTCGCAGGCATGAACTTCTCCGCAAAAGCACTTGTAGGCAACTGGCGCGGAAATCTTAAAGTGGGCCGCGGCGAATTGCCGATCGTACTCACATTCGGAACGGATTCACTGGGCAACACAACGTGCAGCTTAACATCGCCGATGCAGAGCAACGAAAGCATGCCGATGGCCGTCGATCTCTGTACCGCCGATTCGCTTGTTGTGCGCTATCCGCATCTTGGCATAATCTACCGCGCATCGGTATCCTCCGAGCGCATCTCAGGCCGTTTCCGCCAGTTTCTCAACGGATTTGACCTGACACTTACACCGGAAGTACCGCTGACTGCGCGCCGTCCCCAGACACCCGTGCCGCCTTTTCCCTATGTGACCGTCGACACGACATTTACCTCGGCCGACGGCACCGTGCTGAGCGGTACGATCACCCGGCCCGTCAATGTCGTGGCCGACGTTCCAATGGTCGTGATGGTAAGCGGGAGCGGTCCACAGAACCGCGACGAGGAAATATTCGAACACCGGCCGTTTGCCGTCATTGCCGACTACCTGGCACGCAACGGCGTGGCGTCGCTGCGCTACGACGATCGCGGCACAGCTATGTCACAGGGTAACTTCGCAACATCAACGACATACACTTTCCGCGATGACGCGAAAAGCGCCATTGACTTTGCCCGCACTCTGCCCAGAATCAGCCGCACGGGCATCCTCGGCCATTCCGAGGGAGGCACCATAGCCCTTATGCTCGCGGCCGACGGCATACCCGACTTCATCATCTCGCTTGCAGGCATGGCCGTCAAGGCCAAGGAGACGCTGATCGCCCAGAACCGTCACCGTGCCGAGCAAGTCGGACTGGATTCTACAACCTGCGAAGCTATGGGAAGGCTTCTCGGCCTTGTTTTCGATGAAATAGCCTCTCAGTATTCACGGGGCATAGTAGAAGAAATAGATGTCAGAGCGCTCATGGCCGGTAACGGTATCGAGATGCCCGACAATCTCGCTGCTGAAATACAGCAGTCAGTAAATCAGCGCACGCCGTGGTTCGACTGCTTTCTGACGATCAACCCGGACAGCTTCCTCGGTAATATCAAATGCCCGGTATTGGCGCTCAATGGCAAAAAAGACACACAGGTTGACGCAACCCGCAATCTCGCAGCAATCAGCAGTGCCATACCGCAGACGCAGATTCATGCGATGCCGGAACTGAACCATCTTTTTCAGCATGCGGATACCGGCGACATCTCCGAATACGGCAACATAACCGAAACCATATCTCCCGAAGTGCTTGATCTGATCATTGATTTCTGTCGCCAGTAAAGATTTCCATTTGATACTAAAAATCCGCCTGAAGGCGGATTTTTTATTCCATCGATGTCTCTTGTTCAGTCTTCCAGGCTTTTGTCCATCGGAATGCGTTCGAGAGTCATCAGCTGCTTGCCTTCACTATCAAGCAGCATCACGCGGTCACCGCCTCCGTTGATCACCGAAGCCGTCTGTTCCAGTGCGACAAGCATAGCCGTTTCCTGCGCACTATAGGGACAGGCCATCCGTGTAATACCCATATTACTGAAATCGACAGCATTGCTAAGGCGATGATCCAGATACATAGTACCGTTGAAATAGTTGCAACCGGTGTTGCCATGCAACTTGAGTTCGGCTACATCAAAAAAGATATCGGCCGGAGCTTCCAGTTTGTCAATTCCGCTGATCGATTTCACTTCCCAGTGTCCGTTGAGAAATGCAAGATCGCCGCGCCGCAGTTTCATCACAGTGCGTCCCTGAGCGTCGAGTATGTCAATGAATGACTCAGAACCGACAGTATTGAATGCGAATTTAGAAGGTTTGTTATCGGCTATTATCATATTGATTTCCGTATCGAACTTTACATCCGCACAATACTTCATGGTCGATAGCACGCCATAGAACTGCAGCACATTGTCGTCGCTGACAGTATATGAACCATTGAGGGTGTTACAGCCGTTGTTGGCATAAAACTGTCCGGTCGCGGGTACAAAATTGATGTAGGGCATGTCCTCGTCGCGGTCGATGGTGGTGGTACCGACCTGCACTATGGTCCATTCGCCTGCGAGGCGCGCGGCAGCTTCAGAACTCTGCTTCGCCGCAGTTGATGCCGCCGACGGCTGGGATTCTGATTCTCCGGCCTGAGCGTTATCGCCGCTTACTGTCGACGGATAGACCACGAGCGTGGCCGACGAACCTTTCACCCGGTTTTCCTTCCCGGACTTGAGAAGCGAACATCCGGAAGCTGTGACGGCCAAAGCCGATGCGATGACAATCGGAGTGATGATGTGTTTCATGTCTTTCAAAATTATGTTTCAGTCATATAACGCCCGACGGGCTGCAAAAGTTACATAAGCCGAAGCTGCACGAAAAAGAACCGGGCCGGTGGTCACGCAGAAGTGACGGCCGGTCCGGCATTGTAATCTTTAAGCGAGCTCTGAGGCTTACTTGCGGATACCAAGCTCTTTCTGAGCGATGATGGCGCGGTAGCGGTTGATGTCCTTCTTCATGAGGTAATCAAGAAGACGGCGGCGCTTGCCTACCAGCATCTTAAGAGCGCGCTCTGTAGTATGATCTTTGTGGTTTGACTTCAGATGCTGAGTCAGGTGAGCGATACGGACAGAGAATAATGCTATCTGCGCTTCAGGCGAGCCAGTATCAGTCTTGCTCTTACCGTACTTCTCGAAGATCTGTACTTTTTCTTCAGAATTTAAGTGCATTCTTGAGATGATTTATAAAGTTAATAATAAAATATTGTTTATCGGCTGCAAAGGTAGTGAAATAAATCGGAACAGCCGCAAAAAATCCGCAAAAAAATCAATCGAGGTTAGCGCGGTCCTTCGACGGATTGCGATAATAGAGCTTGCCCTCGACGTATTCCTGTGTCGCGATGAGAGTCGGCTTAGGCAGTTTCTCGTAATAGCGCGAGATTTCGATCTGCTCGCGGTTCTCGCTCACTTCCTCGAGATTGTCATTGAGCGAAGCGAATTCCTGGAGCTTCTTCTCAAGGTCGTGGCGCATTTCGCCTGCGATCTGGTTGGCTCGCTTGGCAATGATGCTGACGGTCTCGTAGATATTGCCGGTAGGCTCGGCCATTTCCACCAGGTCGCGGGTGACGGTGTTCAGCGGTGCGTTTGATTTCTTGTAGTCCATTGTTATAATTAGTCGTGAACGTATTTTTGTGCAATTCTGTAGATATCCTCGGCCTCGTCGCGGTTGGGACTGTCGGGATAGTTGTTGATGAACGAGAAATACTCATCGACAACCTCACGGAAACGGTCGGCCTTGCGTTCGTCGATACTCTGGTCGGCCTCCTGAAAGCGGGCCTTCAGGATCAGAAGCTCGAGATCTTCCTTGTATTTCGAATACGGATAATCGCGGACGGCGTTCTGGGCGACGATGATACAACTTTCGTAGTTGTTGCCCATGTAGTTGCCGAGATTGTAGTAGAGCTGGGCATTCTGCAGCTGCTTTAGCGTCAGCTTGTCCTGAAGCTCGAAAATCGCGCTCTGGGCCATAGGCACCTTATCGCTGCGGGGAAAGAAGTCAAGGAAAGCCTGCAGTTCCTCGATGCCCTGGATGGTGGTCGACTGGTCGAGCTGAGGATCAGGTGAATCAAGATAATAACCATACCCGCAGTAGAAGCGGGCCGGCTCCACGTACTTGCCTTTCGGATAACGGGTGTAATAACTCTTGAAGTATGCGCCGGAACTGATATAGTCCTTATTCTCGTAATTGCTCAGACCAAGCAGATACAGAGCCTCCTCAGCCTTGTCCGTGCCCTTGAACACTGTGCTGCACTCCTTGAACAGCGTCGCAGCCTGCACGTATCGCTTTTGGGCGAAAGCTTCCTTGGCAAACTCGAACTTATAGTTGTAATCGTTGCTCTTGAGTGCGCGCTGGTATTCACCGCACGACGTCAGGGCAAGACCGACCAACAGAAATAATATGTATCTGCGCATAAATGTCATTCAAGCATATTTGAACACGCAAAGTTACGAAATTTTAGCGGACAAACAAGCGGACCATCCACAAACCCGGAGAATCTTCACAAATTTTAAGTATCCCGACCGCCACCAAAACCAAAAAGAGGCTGTCAGAATTCTGACAGCCTCTGGCTTTTGACTTAGTCGGGGTGACTAGACTCGAACTAGCGACCTCACGCCCCCCAGACGCGTACTCTAACCAACTGAGCTACACCCCGTGTCTTTCTCAAAAGCGATGCAAAGTTACGCCTTATTTTTGAGTCGTGCAAGTTTTCGGGACATTTTTTTTGAAAAAATTTCACTGAACAATTTTCACATTATTATATATAGGGATTTGACACGATTATTGATACTTTTTTCGTATCTTTGCAGTGTAAAAATATAGTAAAACAATCGATATGTCAGAAATCACTGAGAATTACGACGCTAATAAAATCCAGGTCCTGGAAGGTCTGGAAGCCGTGCGCAAGCGCCCGGCCATGTACATTGGCGACATCTCGGCCAAAGGCCTCCATCATCTCGTCTACGAAGTCGTGGACAACTCCATCGACGAGGCCCTTGCAGGTTATGCAAAGAATATAAGTGTCACTATCAACGAAGATAATTCGATCACCGTCGTCGACGACGGACGCGGCATCCCCGTGGACATGCACGAGAAGGAGCACAAGAGCGCCCTCGAAGTCGTGCTGACCGTGCTCCATGCCGGCGGCAAGTTCGACAAAAGCAACTACAAGGTATCGGGCGGATTGCACGGCGTAGGCGTATCCTGCGTCAACGCCCTGTCGACTTACCTCCGTGCCGAAGTGCACCGCAACGGCAAAGCCTACATGCAGGAATACTCCTGCGGCAAGCCCACTTCGGAACTTCAGATAATCGGCGAAAGCAGCCATACGGGCACCATGATCACCTTCAAGCCCGACGGCTCGATATTCACGGTCACCGAATACGACTTCCCCACCCTTGCCACGCGCCTGCGCCACCTGGCTTTCCTCAACGCCGGCATCAAACTGAGCCTGACTGACTTGCGCGTACGCGACGATAAAGGCGAGCCACTCTCCGAGACTTTCTACTCCGGTACGGGCCTGCGCGACTTTGTCGAATATATCGACTCGAACAAGGAATCTCTGATCGACGACGTAATCCACCTCAACACCGAGCGACAGGGTGTGCCGGTCGAAGTGGCCCTTACGTATAACAACACCTACAACGAAAACATATATTCGTTCGTCAACAACATCAACACCATCGAGGGCGGCACGCACCTCACAGGCTTCCGCCGCGGCCTGACGCTGACCCTGAAGAAATACGCCGAAGACAACAACCTGCTGAAGAATGCCAAAGTCGAGATCGCCAGCGATGACTTCCGCGAAGGCCTGACGGCCGTTATTTCCGTCAAGGTGCTCGAGCCACAGTTCGAGGGACAGACAAAGACGAAACTCGGCAACAACGAAGTGATGGGCGCCGTGCAGACCGCCGTATCCGACGCGCTGAAAGTTTATCTCGAAGAGCACCCGAAAGAAGCCCGCAAGATCGTGGACAAGGTAGTGCTTGCCGCCCAGGCACGTCACGCCGCCCGCAACGCCCGCGAGAAAGTGCTGCGCAAGTCGCCCCTGTGGAGCGGCGGCCTCCCCGGCAAGCTCGCCGACTGCTCGTCGCGCACGGCCGAGGACTGCGAGATCTTCATTGTCGAGGGTGACTCGGCAGGCGGTACCGCCAAGAAAGGCCGCAACCGCCAGTTCCAGGCCATCCTGCCGCTGCGAGGCAAGATCCTCAACGTGGAGAAGGCCATGAAGCACCGCATACTTGAGAACGAGGAGATCACCAACCTGTTCCGCGCGCTGCGTGTCACCATCGGCACACCGGACGACCCGGAGGCCATCAATCTTTCCAAGCTGGCCTACCACAAGATCATCATCATGACCGATGCCGACGTCGACGGCGCTCACATCGCCACACTTCTGATGACATTCTTCTTCCGCCGCATGCGTCCTGTCATCGAGCAGGGGTATCTCTATCTGGCCACTCCACCGCTGTACAAATGCAAGTGCGGCAAGGCCGAGGATTATTGCTGGACCGACCAGCAGGTTCAAGCCTTCATCGACAGCCATGCAGGAAAGACGACCGTATCGCGCTACAAAGGTCTCGGCGAGATGAGTGACGTCGAACTCCGCGACACAACCATGAGCCCCGAGCACCGCATCCTGAAACAGGTCAACATAAGCGACGCCGCCGAAGCCGACCGGATATTCTCGATGCTGATGGGCGAAGACGTCGGACCACGACGCGACTTCATCGAATCAAACGCCACATACGCCAACATCGATGCCTGACATACCGGCGCCCGGCCCCTACCGGCCGGGCGCTTTGATTAGACGGCCCAGGAGCCGAACAAAGAGCCTGCCATCAACGTTATAAATTATGCAGACACGCTACTGCACAGCACTACTGCAATCAATCTCAGCTGACTAAGACACTATTTTCATATCCTCCCATCACAGTTATGGCAAAGACTAAGAAAACATCAACCGACACAAACGCCCTGCGGGCCGCAGTCGATCAATACATAGCCAATCCATCAGTCAAGACATTCAACTACAAACAGGTATCCGCCGCCATCGGCGTCTCAGCCCCGCAGCAGCTCCGCAGCGTAGCGATGTATCTGGCCGAAATGGCCTACGACGGTGACCTGATAGAAGTGGCCCCCGGCAAATATAAGACCCCAAGCCACAGCATAGCGGCCACAGGTACATTTGTCCGGCTCCGCAACGGCAAGAACTCAGTGATTATCGACGACGACGGAGAAGCCATCTTCGTGGCCGAGCGAAACTCGATGCACGCTCTCAACGGCGACCGCGTCGCCGTAACCATAGCCGCGCGCGTCAAGGGCCGCGAGCCCGAAGCCGTGGTCAATGAAATAATCGAGAAAAAAGACCAGACATTCATAGGCACCCTGCGGGTCGACAAGCATTTCGCGACCTTCACCCCCGATTCGAAATATCTGGCAACAGACATATTGATTCCCCGTCCACGTCTCAAGGGTGGCCAGACCGGCGACAAAGCCGTCGCCCGCATCACCGACTGGCCGGCCGACTCCAACAATCCGCGCGGCGAGATCATCGACGTGCTGGGCAAAGCAGGTGAGAACGATGCCGAGATACATGCCATCCTGGCCGAATTCGGACTGCCGTACAAATACCCCGAAGCCGTAGAGAAAGCCGCCGACAAAATCGGCGCCGGCATCACCGACGAGGAAGTGGCACGGCGCGAGGACCTGCGCGGCGTCACCACATTCACTATCGACCCCAAGGACGCCAAGGATTTCGACGACGCATTGTCGATCCGGAAACTCGGCAACGGCAACTGGGAGATCGGCGTACACATAGCCGACGTGACCCACTACGTGCGCCCCGACACGATCATTGACCGCGAGGCCGAGGACCGTGCCACATCAGTATATCTGGTCGACCGCGTGGTGCCGATGCTGCCCGAACATCTGAGCAACGGCATCTGCTCGCTCCGCCCCGACGAGGACAAGCTCACTTTCTCGGTCATCTTCGAGATGAACGACAAGGCAAAAGTCCTAAACAGCCGCATCGTGCGCACTGTCACCCGCTCAATCCGCCGATTCGCCTACGAGGAAGCGCAGGAAGTGATCGAGACAGGGAAGGGCGATCTGGTCGAAGAGATACAGACTCTCGACCGCCTGGCCAAGATTCTGCGCGCCGAACGTTACGAAAACGGATCAGTGGAATTCGACCGTGCCGAGGTCCGCTTCGATATAGACGAGAACGGCCATCCGACCGGCGTATACTTCAAGGAATCCAAGGACGCCAACAAACTCATCGAGGAATTCATGCTGCTGGCCAACCGCACCGTGGCCACCTTCATAGGCAAAGCATCAGGCAAGAAGAAACCAAAGGCTTTCGTATATCGAGTGCACGACATGCCCGATCCTGACAAACTCAGCGATCTGGCGTCACTGGCCAAGACGTTCGGCTATCGCCTGCGCACGTCGGGTTCGTCGCGCGACGTCAACAAATCGATCAACCGCATGCTCGGCGACGTCAAGGGCAAAGGAGAGGAAAATTTCCTGTCGACCCTTGCCATCCGCTCGATGGCCAAGGCAATATACACTACGACCAATATCGGCCACTACGGACTCGGATTCGACTATTACACCCACTTCACCTCGCCTATCCGCCGCTATCCCGACATGATGGTACACCGCCTGCTCGACCGCTACATCAGAGGCGGACGATCAGTCAACGTAGATAAGCTCGAGGAAGAATGCAAGCATTCGTCCGACCAGGAACAGCTGGCCGCAAACGCCGAACGCGCGTCGATCAAATACAAGCAGGTAGAGTACATGAACGACCACCTCGGCGAAGTATATGACGGTGTCATATCCGGCGTGACCGAATGGGGGCTTTACGTCGAGCTCGACGCCAACAAATGCGAGGGTCTCGTACCGGTGCGCGATCTTGCCGACGACTACTATGACTTCGACGAACGCAATTACTGCCTTGTCGGACGCCGTCACAACAACCGCTACAGACTCGGCGACAAAGTACAGGTGCAGGTTGCGCGCTGCAATCTCGACCGGAAGCAGCTCGACTTCGTCATCGTCGACGAAAAACACCCGCCCAAGTCACTCAAGGATCTCAACAGCATGGCCGCCATCGCGGCTTCACGTCTGCAGAAACCACAGCAACGTCAGAAGCAGTCCAAAAAAGGCCGCTCGCAGCGCAAAGGAAAACAACGCAAATGACAGCCACATATATCGATATCACCGGCCTGCAGGTTTACGCCCCCGTAGGGGTCGACGGACAGGAACGCCGCATAGGCAACCGGTTCGAGATCTCGGCCCGCTTGTATTATGACGCCTCCGAAGCCATGCGCACCGACGACCTCGCTTCGGCGCTGAACTATGCCGATGTCACCCGCGCCATTTTGGCCGAATGTAATACCGAAGCCATGCTTATCGAACATCTGGCATGGAGGATCCAGCGGGCAGTCGTGGCGGCATTCCCTCGGATAACAGCCGGACGCCTGACTGTAACCAAGCTGCATCCGCCAATCCCGGCCCCTACCCCTACGGTGTCCTTCACCTGTGAATGGTAATATCCGATACGCTTTTGAACTTTATAAGCCAACAATCAGTTATTATGAGACAATTAATCATTTTACTGACAGCATTAGCTATGACAATAACCGACACAATGGCTCAGACTGTGCTTCCGGCGCCTACACACGCCGGCGACGGCATGAGCCTCGACGACGCACTGCAGCAGCGCCACAGCATCCGTGAATATGACCCGTCCCGCGCGATCGACCTTCAGACCCTCTCGAATCTGCTATGGTCGGCAGCCGGGATCAACCGCGCGGAGACAAACATGCGTACCAATCCGACCGCGCTGAATTCACAGGAAATCGATCTCTACGTATTCAGCGCCGACGGCGTCTCGCTCTACGATTTCAAGAACAACGCCCTCGTGACAGTTGCCGAAGGAGACCACCGGCAACTGCTCACAGGACTGCCGGGCGGCTTCAGTCAGGACTTCGTCCTCGACGCCCCAGTATCAGTCGTGATGATCATAAATCTCAACAAATTCGAGATCCCGGCCGACAAAGGGCTGCTGATGGGATTTACCGATGCCGGCATCGTGAGCCAGAACATCAACCTGTTCTGCGCTGCAAACGGCCTTGCGACAGTACCCCGCGCCACAATGGATAGCGATGAGATACGGCGACTGCTCGGCCTCGATGAGCATTACGTACCGGCCCTGAACAATCCCGTCGGCTACGCGAAATAACAATTCACCCCATATATACAGATTCCCGCCCAATGGTTTTCCATCGGGCGGGAATCTGTATTACGGCAGGATACTAATCGCGAGCCTCATACTCCTCGCTACGAAATATAATCGGCAATATATATTTGATTCGAACCGGCATGTCATTCACATATCCAGGCGTCCAGTCCGGCATGGATTCGATTAAGCGCACGACTTCTCTGTCGAGCGGAGTGAATCTACAGCCTTGAATAATTTCGATATTTTCGATTTTACCGGCACCACTGATTTCAAACTGCGCAATTATTCTAAAAGATCCTCTTATGTCAACTGTAGAAGCCGGGTAATTCATATTTTCGGCAAGCCAACGGTACATTGCCTCTTCTCCGCCGGGAAACTGCGGTTTGACATCAACATCCTTCACCGCATATATCGTCGTGTCAGAAACCACAACGAGCTGTTCGGCAACACTTTCCGAAGGAACAGACATCTGCGCGAAAGCGGCTGACGCAAACACCAGCCACAACCACGCAATTTTCCTCATTCCGGCCAAGCGTAGCACTATCAGTTCTGAAGCTTGAATGTAACCGGCAGCGTATAGGTGACCGTGACAGGCTGCCCGTTGTTTCGGCCGGGCGACCATTTCGGCATTGCCTTTACAATACGAATAGCCTCTTTATCAAGGGCCGGGTGGCGGCCACGTGCGATCTTGACGTTTTTTATTGATCCATCTTTTTGCACATCAAAAGTCACTACGACACGACCCTGTACGCCTTCCTCAGCAGCCTGGGTCGGATAATTGATATGTTCGGCCAACCATTTGTACATGGCTGCGTCACCTCCGGGAAACGAGGGCTTCTGCTCTACCATAGCCAGAGTGTAAACCTTTTCGGGGTCTGAGGCGCGAGGCTGTTCTACAACACCCTGAACCCTGACTTCCAATCCATTAATATCATTTGATTCATCAGAAACATCAACCGCCCTGACAGGCTTCTCCTCTTGTGTCCGGATTTCATTATTTCGCGGTTCATCTACTATTGCAATCTTCTGTGGAGCTTCTTGCTGTTCTTCAACTTCGATTAAAGGCTGTTCTTCATCAGCCTCATTGTAATATTCGAGAACTTCAACCCGTTGCGGACGTTCGTATTCATCGAGAGCGGGCAATTCGACCGACTGCCTATCATCTTCATCGTCAATGTGTCGCGGCGAGGAATCTCTGTTCATAAAAAACCAGCCGGCTGCGCCAGCACCAGCGAGCAGCAACACCACTATAAGTATCGCAAGCCACGGAAAAGGCTTCTTCTTTCGAGGCATCTTCCCGTCGCCTTTGTCGGAAGTAGTCGCCGGTTTCATACGCTCGGTCGCCTTTGTCTGCAATTCAGCCTGATTCATACGCTGCGTGGCTCGCGTGCTATCGCCGGGCACATCGCTTTTTTCAGAAGTTTCAGGGGTCCATACCTTGCGCTGAGTGGCACGTGGATCAGCCTGCGCAGATTCTGCCGAGTCAGGAGTCCACACCTTGCGTTGAGTGCGTCGGGGATCAGGAGCCATCCCCTTGGGATCGTTTTCTGCCATAAAAGTCTAATTTTTCGCAAATATAATCATTATAAACGACTTTGCAAAGCAAAAAAATCCCGCATAAGTCCAAAAAATACAAAAACCTTAAATATTCGCTGATAAGTTTTGCCAAACCGATATGTTTGATTAATTTTGTCATCGGTAACATTAAACCCAACTACGAACGGTATGAAGAAACATAATTTTTATGCAGGACCATCAATCCTGAGCGACTACACTATCAAAAACACAGCCGAAGCTATCCTCGACTTTGCGAACACAGGCCTTTCAGTCCTGGAGGTATCACACCGCAGCAAAGAATTTCAGGCTGTGATCGACGAAGCTACAGCCTTGGTCAAGGAGATACTCGGCGTCCCCGACGGATTCTCAGTCCTGTGGCTCGGAGGCGGCGCCTCGATGCAGTTCTGCATGATCCCGTACAACTTCCTGTCGGGCAAGGCTTCATACCTCGATACCGGTACCTGGGCTTCCAATGCCATAAAGGAAGCCCGTCTGTTCGGCGAAGTCGACGTGGTCGCCTCATCGAAAGACGCCAACTACACCTTCATCCCCAAGGGATGGCAGGTGGCTCCCGATTCGCAGTATTTCCACTACACGTCCAACAACACGATCTACGGCACCGAACTGCGTGTGGATCCGGATGTACCGTGCCCGCTGATAGCCGATATGAGTTCCGACATATTCTCGCGTCCGATTGATTTTTCCAAATACATCGCCGTATACGCCGGCGCGCAGAAGAACCTGGCACCCGCAGGCGTCACCCTGGTGATCGTCCGCGACGACGCCCTTGGCAAAGTCGACCGCGCCATCCCCACGATGCTCGACTACCGCACACATGTGAAGAAAGGCTCGATGTTCAATACTCCTCCCGTACTGCCGATCTTCTCGGCTCTGCAGACCCTGCGCTACTATAAGAGTCTGGGAGGTCTCAAGGAACTCGAACGCCGCGACCTGGCCAAGGCTGCCGCACTTTACAAGGCAATCGACGAAAGCAACGTGTTCGAAGGCACAGTCACCGATCCTGCCGACCGTTCGATCATGAACGTATGCTTCGTTCTCAAAGATCAGTACAAGGACCGCGAAGCCGACTTCGTATCGTTCTGCGCCGAACGCGGCATCGTCGGAATCAAGGGACATCGCTCTGTAGGCGGCTTCCGCGCTTCGCTCTACAACGCACTGCCCATGGAAAGCGTGCAGGTGCTCATTGAAGCGATGAAAGACTTCGAATACAAACTCTAAACAAGACACTATTCATGAACAAGATATTGGTAGCCACCGAAAAGCCTTTCGCGGCTGTCGCTGTCGACGGCATCCGCCGCGTGGCTCAGGAAGCCGGCTATGAACTCGAACTGCTCGAACGCTACACCGACCGCGCCGATCTGTTGTCGGCCGTAGCCACTGCCGACGCGCTGATCGTACGGTCCGACAAGATCGACGCCGAAATCATGGCGGCAGCTCCTGACCTCAAGATCATCATCCGTGCCGGTGCCGGCTACGACAACATCGACCTAAAGGCCGCATCCGAGCGCGGGATAATCGTCGAAAACACTCCGGGACAGAATTCCAACGCCGTGGCAGAGCTTGTCTTCGGACTCACCGTCATGGCCGCCCGCAACATGTACGCCGGCACAAGTGGTTTCGAGCTTAAAGGCAAGAAGCTCGGCATCCAGGCCTTCGGACAGGTAGGTCGCAACGTAGCCCGCATCGCCGCCGGATTCGGCATGGAAGTGTCGGCCTTCGACCCCTTCTGCCCCGATGACGTCATGGCCGCAGCCGGTGTAAAGCCGGTCCATTCTGCCGAGGAACTATACCGCGAGAACCAGTTCGTGTCGGTCCACATCCCGGCCACACCGCAGACCGTCGGATCTATCGGCCGAGATCTGATCGCGCTGATGCCAAAGCAGGCAGTTCTGATCAATACAGCCCGCCGCGAAGTCATCGATGAGCAGGGGCTGGCCGAAGTCCTTCGCGAACGTCCCGACCTCAAATACGTCGCCGATGTGAAGCCAGACAATGCCGCAGAACTGACAACCGAATTTGCCGGACGCGTGTTCTTCACCCCCAAAAAAATGGGAGCACAGACAGCAGAGGCCAACATAAACGCCGGAATCGCTGCCGCCAACCAGGCCGTCGCATACCTGCGCGACGGCATAGACCGCTTCCGCGTCAACTGACACCTGACTACTCCGAACATCATCTACCCCGGGAAGGAACTCCCTTTCCGGGGTAAATATCACTCGACAAATGCCGCCAAAGGAACGACTACATTATTTCGACGTACTGAAAGGAATCGCCATATTTATGGTGGTGATGGGGCATGTATTGTGTCTGTGCATGTCGGATATGGAGAACTGTGTTCCATTCCGTCTGATCGGCTCGATTCACATGCCGCTATTCTTTTTCATCAGCGGCTGGTTCAGCTACAAAATTCTTCCCGACGGAAAGACAGCCAGACCAGACCTTCGGAAACGATTCTTGCAGCTGATTCTTCCGACAATCGCCGTCGGAGGATTATACATTCTCATTTACAACCATCTGGGGTTATACCGGCATGAAAACACGTCGCTTCAATGGTTCTGGATGTCGGCAAGTAAAAAAGGGTACTGGTTCACAGTAGCATTATTCGAGATATCCGTCATATACGCAGCCACTGCGCCTTTATTGCAGAAATTGCGGAATGCATGGATGGGAATTACCGCCAGTCTGATCTTATCGCTGACGGTCGTGGCCATCGGCAAGATTTCGCCTGCTATCGATAATCCTCTCGGACTAAATGCAGCAGGAACCTACCTGTTCCCATTTCTCATAGGTGTTATCGCACGGCGCCATAAAGACGGATTCCACAAGCTTCTCCACAACGACACGGCCATGACCGCCGCATTTATTGTATTGGCTATCTGCCTTACGATCAATGTGGAATTCCGTCACTTAGGCAACATGCCTTTATTCGTTTCACGTCTGATATCTCATATACCGCTGGCAATGATAGCGATCGCGGTAGTCCGGCCCTGGACTGACACAAGCTATGCACGGCCGCAAGGGCCGTCACCAGCGGTGCGTCTCTGGGTATACCTTGGCCGCAACAGCCTGGGCATCTACCTGCTGCACTATTTCATGCTCTTTCCTATGCAAAGCATCGAGACCTGGCTGCGACCCCTGATGCCGGGATTTGTGCCTACGGCATTTGTCGCGGCTGCAGGAGCTGCCGCCATTATCGGATGCACATGCATGATTATCGAAGTGATCCGTCCGTCGAGAACAATCACGCGCCTGCTTACCGGGACCTGACACACCGTAAAATTTAACCTCATATACAATAATTAACCATTCTGTCCGTTATAGAAGCGACTACAATAATAAGACAAGAGACCTGAATAAGATGAAACTTAAGACCTATGCGTTCATTTTGCTCGCAGCAGCCGCGATGGCATCATGCTCCTCGACCAAAACGACGTTACCATATTTTACTGATATTTCAGAAATTAAGGAAGGTACATTACCGACCGGCGATTACACTCCGGTGATCAAGCCCGACGACGAACTGCTTATTACCATAGTTTCGTCATATCCCGAGGCGACCGCCCAATATAATCTGCCCGTAACAAATCCGGCCACCCGCGCCGAACTCAACATGACTTCCACGCCCCGCCAGCAGACATATTTCGTCTCGCCTCAGGGTAATATCGACATGCCGTACATAGGCGAGCTGCATGTCGCAGGACTCACTACCGAACAGCTTAAAGATAAGATAAAGGAAATAGTCCAGAAAGAAGTTTCTGATGCCATCGTCTCTGTTCAACTTGTCAACTTCAATGTCGTTGTGGCCGGCGAAGTAGCCAAACCATCGACCATCAACGTCACCCGCAACCGCTTCACAATTCTCGACGCTCTGTCCGCCGCCGGCGATCTCACGCCTTACGGCCAGCGCGAGAACATCCTGATAATCCGGGAAGAAAACGGCGAACGCAAATATGCCCACATCAATCTCAACAAATCAGACATACTGACGTCGCCCTACTACTACGTGCAGCAGAACGATTACATATATGTCGAGCCCAATGAAATCCGTCAGGCCAACTCGCGTTACAATCAGGACAACGCATACAAACTGACAGTCGTATCGACCATCGTGAGCGCAGCATCAGTAATTGCTTCGCTCGTCATCGCTCTTACCGTAAAATAACTTCTTCCACCCAAGTCTTCACAAATGGCTAAACGCAATCATTCAGATATCATCAATATAAGAGGCGCTCTTAAACTGTATTGGTCAAAATGGTACCTCTTTGTCATTTCCGTCGGCTGCTGCCTCATACTTGGCTTTCTGTTCTGCCGCATGTACAAGCAGAAATACGGTGTGCGCGCCAACGTACTGATCGTACAGGAGGAATCAAACCCTATGATGACAATAGGCGGTCTTGGCGAACTGTTCGGGTCATCGGGATACGTTGATGACGAGATTTTCGTGATCACATCGCACTCGCTCTACCGCGATGTCGTACGCGACCTCGGGCTGAACAAGACACACTACGTACGCCAGGGGTTCCTGAAAAGCGATCTGGTCTATCCCGATTATCCAATCGACGTGTTTGCTGCGGCAGGCATAATCGACACCCTCAAATCCACCCTCTCCTTCAAAGTCAAAGTCGGCGAAGACGGTCTGGCCGACGTAACAATCAAGGGCAAATACGGCAAAATCGAAGATGCCAAAGACATCCGGTTGCCACACACATTCAAGACCAACTTCGGTGAATTCACCGTTGACCGTACCGAATATTATCCGAAAGGCAAATCCGTCACTTCCACAATACTTGTGACCGGCTATCACTCGGCCGCCGAAGACCTCGCTCTCGATATAACCAGCGAGATCGCCAACAAGAAATCGAACGTGATCGAACTCAGCTACAATACGCCTAACGCTGTGATGGGCGAGATGATACTGCAGGATGTCATCGACAAATACAACATCCGCGGGATAAATGAAAAGAATCTGCAGGGACAGAAAACTGCCGAATTCATCGACGAACGTCTGGCCTTACTTGGCTCAGATCTGTCCGACGCCGAAGGAACTATACAGCAGTTCAAGGAAAACCAGGGAATAATCGACGTACGCTCCGAGGCCGCTTATCAGACCAACAAACGCGGGTCACTCGAAGCCTCGCTCCTGTCATCGGAAACGCAGCTCGAAGTCCTGCGCATGACACTTGAATTCATCGACAACCCTGAAAACCGCTACCAGATCATACCGACGATAGTCGACAGCGAATCAGCAGCCGCTGTAATCAACACCTACAACAACCTGATCGCTGAACGCGAAAACATGCTCCGCACCGTCAGTGAGGACAACCAGGCCATAGTCCGGATCAACCACCGCCTCGACAGCTACCGCACCAACATTATATCTACCGTCAACCAAAACATTGACAAGACACGGATCATGATCAACGATCTGCGCAAACAACTCGGACAGACCACCGGCCGCCTGAGCAATGTTCCCGGACAGGAGCGTACCACAATCGATATGAACCGGCAGCTCCAGGTCAAGCAACAGCTCTATCTGTTCCTGCGCCAGCGCCAGGAGGAAAACGCCATGCTGCTTGCCAACGCAGTACCCAAGGGACAGGTTGTCGACGAACCCTATACACTTAAAAAGCCGATTGGCATGGGCAAAATGTCCATAATGATAATAGCCCTTCTTTTCGGTCTGATGCTTCCTCCGGTCTACCTGTACCTGCTCAAGCTACTGCGCGGCAAGATTGAATCGCGCAAGGAAATCGAACAGCGCACTTCCGCACCTATACTCGGCGAGATGTGCATCGACAATTCAGGCAACTCTCTCGTGGTATCTCCCTCCGACACATCTTCCACCTCGGAACTGTTCCGCCTGATGCGTGCCAACATGCTGTTCATCTTCAACGATGTCAATGACAAGGTGGTATTGCTCACATCATCCAAATCGGGCGAGGGAAAGACATTCATCTCGATCAATCTCGCAGCATCTCTGGCTCTGCTCGGCAAAAAAGTGCTGCTTGTAGGCATGGATATCCGACTGCCGCGTCTGGCTGAATACCTCAATATCAGCAGCCGCTACGGACTCACACAATATCTGTCGTCGTCGGATATCAGTCTTGATTCAGTCATTGTCAAAAGTCCGGAGAAGGATCTGCCGACTCTTGATATCATCCTTGCGGGCCCCGTACCGCCGAATCCGGCCGAGCTGCTTGCATCGACCCGCGTCGACGACCTATTTGCCCGGCTGCGTCAGATGTACGACTATATCGTGGTAGACAGCGCGCCCGTAGGTATGGTAAGCGACACATTCACGCTCAACCGCATATCCGACGCCACAATCTACGTCACACGCGTGAACGTAACGTCCACATCCGACGTAGACTTCATAGAAGAGATTCACGAAGAGAAACGTCTCAAGAAACTCTCAGTCGTCGTAAACGGAGTTAAATCTAAAAAGACCTACGGATACCACAGTTCGAAACACTGATCACGTCTAAAACGGCCGACCAGCTCCGATCACCCCGGAGCCGGTCGGCTCTTGCATGGCTACCATCCGATGACAGATACAGCAAACAGACCGCATAAGAAGACACTTGGCGCCCCGCTCCGCCGCAAAGAGCCGCTCGTGATCGAATGGCACGAATATCTGTGGCCGACACTATTCATGCTGTCGCTGTCGCTCATCGGACTGCAGATGCCGCTCGGCCTGCTTTTCGCTGCGATGCTACTGATCCGTAGTTTCAAAGAGAACCGGTATGATTTTGTGATCCAGCTCACAATATTTTTCGGCGGTTATTCTCTCATGACAGATTCGGACGCGCACGTCAATCTTTCGCTTTCAGCATTTGCACTCAGCATTGTAGCTATCCTGATACTGCGTAAACCGCCGATCTTGAAGAAAGCTCTCATCTGGCTTGTATTATATGCCGCCGGCCTGATTTATTTTATGCTGAAAAGCGAGGAGACGCTTTTAGTACAATGGCTTGGCTTCCGCGCATACATGTCAATCATATATCTTTTCGTCCCGTTTCTGGTATTTTCAGGCAAAGAATTTGACATCCGGAAGTTTTTCCGCCAATTGTACATATACGTCTTCATCATATGTACATTCTATGCGATCGACAGTCTGATAATAAACGGCATGTTCCTGCTTCCGCGTGATCCGAGCTGGAATACGATGAAGATATTCTCCACCTTCTACGATCCCTGGTTCAATCCCTTCAGTTTTGAATTTCCACGCCGATGGCCGACAGGGCTCTATATCCTGATTCTCATCATCTATCCGTCGGCGCGAATGTACAAACTATCAAAACTACAGTGGACCCTTATCATAGCTTCACTGCTCATAGCTCGTACGTTTACATTTACGATAGCTATTGCAATCATATACCTGTTCTGCAGTGTATCCGGCAAACGTGTTGTCATATATATATTCGGCATGGTCGCAGCCCTCACAATTCTGTATTACATAGACACCCAGCTGCCCCCTACAACTTATATATCCGGCGATGGTGTCGAGGCCTCCACCAGCGCACTGCGCATACAGTCGCAGATTGACCAGCTTACGGATCTTGATCCGGCAAAAGCCGACGAAGAGGCTCTGGCGGATTTCGCCACAGGACGAGGCGCGCAGATCATTCCCAAACTTGAGCTGCTTTTCCGGATGGACCGCGAATGGATCGGCTTCGGCTTCCTTAGCCGCGCGACGACCACCAAAAAGAAATACATCATTGACAACGACCTCTACGGAAATCCTGATGAAGCAGTCGAAGTCGCCACCGGCGTAGAAAGTATGCCATTCCAAGTTCTGCTTGACATCGGCATTTTAGGACTGATAGCGCACGTTTTATTCTTCTTCGGACTCTGGATTGTCATAAGGAAGCTGCCATATGCGGCTTATTACATATCGGTAGCCGTTGTGTTTGTGATCATAGGCATTTCAGGCATGGACGGTCTGATCAGACCTATCAGCCTGCACCTTGTAGGACTGTGCTACGCGGCCGTCATAATGAATGAGAAACGTCAGCTTGGATTCGATCTGCCGCCGCTCAATGAGAAATCCGGGCCGACAGCAATGCAGGCAGCCACATGACAAGCAACACCGACCGCCGCATAGCACGCAACTCAGCATTCCTCTATGGCCGTATGATCGTGACCATAGGAATCTCGCTATATACATCGCGGGTAGTGCTTGACACTCTCGGTGTGGATGACTTCGGTATCTACAACGTAGTGGCAGCCATCGTCACGATATTCGCATTTCTCAACGGCTCCATGGCTGGAGCCACCCAGCGGTTTCTCAATTTCGAGATGGGGCGCCGGCAGCCCGAGCGTCTGCGCCAGACATTCCGCTCGTCGCTCATGATCCATGCGGCCATCTCGCTGATCGTACTGCTTTTGGGCGAGACCCTCGGTGTATGGTATGTCAACAATCATCTTGTCATTGAAGCGCAACGTCTGACGGCAGCCAACTGGACATTCCAGTTCTCGCTCGCGGCATGCGTCTGCACCATTATCCAGGTGCCGTTCACAGCCGCCGTAATAGCACATGAACGCATGGACGCACTGGCCGTCATAACGCTTCTGAACGCATTTTTGAAATTCGGCGTGGCATTGTCGCTGGCTTTGTTCGCGACACTCGACACGCTGGTCATCTATGCGGCCCTGATGTTTACCGTCACAGGTATCACGCTGGCATGCTTCATCATATATGCACGCCGGCATTTCGCGGAATGCCGCCACCGTGCCCGCACGCCACGCGACGTTGTCCGCTCACTGCTCGGCTTCTCTGTTGCCGACATCTTCGGCAACATGTGCTACAGCCTGCGGCTTCAGAGCGTGGCCGTGATACTGAACCGCTTCGGCGGCGAGGCTCTCAATGCCGCCGTAGGCCTGAATCTACAGGTCAGCGGAGCAATCACACAGTTCGGAACCACGATCATTTCGGCTTTCCGGCCGCAGATCATCCAGCAGTATGCTGCTGAAAATTATCCTTACATGCAGCGGCTGATGATAAATTGCGCCAAATACTCACTGCTGATGATCTCGCTCATAGCCATCCCGGCCATAGTAGGCATGGACTTTCTGCTGGATCTATGGCTCAAGGACGTACCCGCCTACACTGCCGCTTTCTGTCGGCTTACGCTCGTCGCCGGCACAGCTGAGCTGGTAATATTCACTCTCAACTGCGGAGTCCACGCTACAGGAAGAATAAAAATGATGAGCATAACGACCGGCGTGATATATCTTGCGGAGATTCCGGCGATGTGGCTGCTGCTGCGCCTCACCCGGATTCCATGGATAGTCTATGCCTTACACATAGCGGTGATGCTGCTAATAATAGTAGCCGTAGGCCTTATCCTGCGGCACTTGATGCCCAGGTTCGACTTCGGCCGCTTTCTGACCAGAGCAGTTGTGCGTCCGCTGCTGATGATCGTTCCGGCTTTTGCGGCAGCATTTGGCGCATGGCAATCATGCCCGGCGCCATGGTTAGGTTTCATCGCCGCAGGCGCAGCGTCCACTGCCGTACTGGGCTTCCTGTCGTGGCATTTTGCCATTGACGGCAACACTCGCTCGGAGATTCTTGTCAAACTTCATCTTAAGAAAAAAACACAGGTCCGACTATGAAAAAGATTCTCTTCGCTCTTTATTATATGAATGTAGGCGGTGTCGAGAAAGCGCTGCTGGGAATGCTTGACGCCATGCCACGCGAGACCTGTGAGGTGCACGTGGCTCTGATGGCACCGCTGGGGGGCTTCATGCAATATATTCCCGACTGGGTACATGTGCACACCATCGAACCCTTCTACCGCAACATCGGGCTCATACAACATCCGGCACGCGTCATAGCGGCCGATATTGCCCGCGGCCGCGCGAAAGCCTTCGGCGATCTGTGGGCCTTTGCCAAGTCCAAGATAACCGGCAACAAGAAGTATGTTGTACGCCGGCTGATGCGCGGTGACGATGCACTGGGCATGGAGTTCGACCTCGCTATCAGCTACGCCTCGCCTCACGAGTATCTCGACTATTATGTAGGCCGATATATAAAAGCCCGGAAGAAGGCCATGTGGATCCACTTCGACGTCTCTAAAGCATTCAACTCGCGGCGCTCAATCATGGGTGCGATGAGCGATGCCGACCGCATATTCGTAGTATCGGAGACAGGACGTCAGATATTCAACAATAAATATCCGGCGCTTGCATCGAAAACCGAGCTATTCAGAAATATAATCTCCCCTTCCGCCATAAAACGTGATTCACAGCAGCCGTCAGCGTTTAAATACTGTGAAGGAGCGCTCAACATCGTGACCGTCGGACGCCTCAACCACGAAAAGGGCCAGGAACTGGCAATTGCTGCCATCGCATTGTTGCGCCAGCGCGGAATTGATGCCGTGCTGCATCTGGTCGGAAGCGGACGCACTGAGCTGCAATGCCGCCGACAGGCCCTCGAGGCAGGTATCGACGATTATGTGCGGTTCTATGGAACTCAGGTCAATCCCTACCCCTTTATGGCAAATGCCGATCTTTATCTGCAGCCGTCACTCCATGAGGGGTACTGCATCACACTTGCGGAAGCCAAAGTGTTCGATGCGCCGATAGTGGCGACTGACTTTACCGGCGCTCGCGAGCAGCTTGCCTCCCGCAGCAATGCTATTGTCGCAGATGATTTCACGCCGGAAGCCATAGCCGACGCTATCGTCCGGGCCAAGGATCTGCCCTACGTTCCTGGCAACGACCTCAATACGGAAAACGATCTCGACCGTCTGCTGGCTTTACTTTAATATACCGGATATTCAGCAAGCGCTATGGCAAAACAAGAATACATACAGAAAAATGCCGACTGGCTCGCAGAAAAGGCTCATGAAGCCGGAGTGAAACCGCTCGACAAAGGCATTTTATATAAGGTCCTCAAAACTGGCTCACAGAAACAGCCTGCGCCGGGACGCTCCAGTGTGGTTACTGTACACTACACAGGCAAGACAATCAATGGCAAGACTTTCGACAGCTCACGCGGAGGAGCACCCGCCGCTTTCAGGCTGCGCGATCTCATCCCCGGCTGGATAATTGCGCTACAGCAGATGCATCCGGGCGACAGATGGGAGATCTATCTGCCCGCAGCACAGGCCTACGGCAAAATCAGCCAGCCCGGCATACCCGGAGGATCCACACTGATTTTCGACATCGAACTGCTGGCAGTGAACTGAAATCACTGCGCATAAAGAGGCAGACAGCGCGTCATGTAGCGGCGTGCTTCGCCCCATTCGGTGTACAGGGAACCATCGTTAGGCTGAAGCGGCACAGGCTTCTCGTTGACATCGACACGGATGTAGTAGCGACCCGACTTCTCGGATTTGAAAAGAATGATCTGCAGGTTGGCGGCCATCGGCACCACATCGAAATCACACCAGTGCAGCCCCACTGTATCGAAATAATTGGTCATGTAATAACAGCCTTTCAGACGAAGGAGCGACAGCAACGGCATCAGTGTCTCCGCATGGCCGAAACGCAGGTTGGCCACAGCCGGATTCGTACCGGCTATGAAAGCATCTGTGGTAGTGATAAGATCCTGAACAAGCTGCGATGCAATATCCGCGGGAACGGATGACACTGTGGTGGCCGTACGCTGAAGATACTGCCGCAGATTGAAACATGACCACAACGCGTTATATTCCTCACGTGTGAAGAAGCGACTCGCCTCGGGATCAATACCCATGCACTGGCAGCCTGCCACGACATAGTATTCCGTTATGGCCAGATCGCGTGCATGCGCGTCGCTGTCGAATGGGAAGCGTTCGCCGAGAACCTTGCGTATCGCCGTCAACGGACAGGCCTGCTCAAAATATGAGTCATAGGCATCTTTCCACCCGTTCTCGGCACGAAACTGCTTATAGTCCTCATCGATATCAAATGGCCGCATGGTGGCATTGTTGACGCGGCCGGTGGTCGTATTGAAGTTTATGCGGTTATCCATGCGGTCGAGCTGATGCACGAACGAAAACATGCTCATCATCGACCGGGGCGAATACGACGATATCGCCTCGACAGTGCATCCGCTCTTAAAGATCTGCCCGAAGTTGTAGAACATGCGGGTGGCTATGGCCCGCTGCTCGGCCATGCCGAGCGAGTCGAGCGCGCCCCACTGGTTTTCGCTGCGCGCGATCACCAGATCGTTGAGTTTCATCAGCTGCCGGCCAGCCGGGGTGAGTGTACCCAGCGAATCGGCGCGGAGCAGGGCCTGGCGCATTTTCAGGCAATTGGCGCTTGATGCCGGGAATCGCGAGCCGTGACGCCCGACATGATTGATATAGACAGGCTTCAGTGAATCAGGAAACACGGCGGGGTTGACCTCGGCCGGATAAGGTGTGAGCGAGCCCTCGCACTGACGCATCGTATAATTGGTCGCCATGGGATCGGCCGCGGTCGCTGTCGCGAACACACACAGCACGGACGCAAGTATAATAAACTTCTTCATAACCGTCATTAAAAACCCGGAGCGCTTGCCCCTTTGAAATAATATTTCTAATTTTACACAAAGTTAGCAAAAAAAGTTTACAAGATGACACAAATGGACAAAAACGACGAAATTATGAGGATCGAAGCGCATATAACCAGGCTCGACGCGCAGATTTCATCGGCCGAGGCAGCGGGAGGCGACGGTCTTGCGGCCCTCTACTTCGACCGCGGCCGCTCATGGTGGAGACTTGGTGAAAAAGGCAAAGCCATATCCGACTACGAGCGCGCGGCGGCGATCGACAGTGAGTCACCGGCTGTCGAGGCCCTGGAACTCGCCCGACGTGTCATGAATTTCTACCACACCGACCTCTACAATCCATAAACTTAGCAGAACGGCTTTTTCAGTCGTTCGCACACGATTGCTTGGCCGATTGGTATCTTTTTTCTAACTTTGTATCTCGAAATAACAAAACTAACGATCAGATGGCAGATTCAGAAAATCGACCGGCAGAAGGCTCCACCGGCGCCACTCCGGAAAACGGCATAAACCCTGGTTTCAAAAGGACTCCTACCGTAGCACCGGGCGCGGGTCCAGAGTTCCGGCGCACTCCGACCGTAGCGCCCGGAGCGGCTTTCCGCAATCAGACGGCAAACACTCCGCACGGACAAAGCAATAATACGGCCGCGCAGACACACGGTGCGCCACAGGGCCCGCGCGGCCCTCACGGACACGAGAATCCGGAAAGTCCGAGGCGTAATAAATCCGACAAATCAAACAAGACTCTGATCTGGGTCATAGCAGGACTGATTGTTGTACTGATCGGCGTTATCGCCTGGTTCCTGGTCACGACAATAAGCCAGAAACAGGAAATCGAGGAAGCGCGCGCGCTTCAGGCCCAGGCCGAACTCGACGCAAGCCAGCGCGACCTGCAGAACGCCTACAACGAGCTGAACGACGAATTCAGCCAGCTCGAAAACCAGCGGCAACTGATACTCGACGATTCTGTAAAACGCGACCTGCAGGAAAAGTATGACAACGCACGCCTGCAGATCGAAAAACTCCAGCAGGAACTCCGCTCGCAGCGCAATATGAGCAACGCCGAGATCAACCGCCTCAAGAACGAGATCGAAAGCCTGCGCAAGCTGCTCAAGCATTACGTGGAGGAGATCAACCGTCTGCAGCTCGAGAACCAGACCCTCCGCACCGAAAATGCCGAGATCAAGGATCGGAACGAACAGCTCAGCTCACGCGTACAGCAGACTTCGCGCGAGAACGAGGAACTTTCGGAACGCATGACCCTGGCCGAGAAACTTAATGTGACCGGACTGAACCTGACTGCTCTCAACAAGAAAGGCAAAGTTGAGAAAAAAGTAGCCAAGGCCCGCCAGCTTTGCGTCACATTCACCATTCCGCAGAATAATTCCACTCCGGTCGGCGCAAAGACCATTTACCTGCGCATCGTATCACCTTCGGGGCAGTTGCTTCCGGGCGGCGGATCTTTCACATTCGAAGGAGCCACGCTCGACGCCACTGCCAAAAAAGTGATCGAATATGCCGGCGAGGAGATCGGCGGCGTCACGATATACTGGGATGTGAACATGGCCCTTTCGGCAGGACAATATACCGTGGAATTGTTCGCCGACAATTTCCGCCTGATCAGCAAGCACTTCGAACTTAAATAATGAATATTATCGACTACTTCGCGCAAGCTGTATCGTCGACCGAGGTAAACTTTACAGCCGGATGCTTCCAGCTACTGCTTAGCATGCTGCTGGGGAGTGTGGTTGGCTTCGAACGACGCAGACGCGGACAGACGGCAGGCGTGCGTACGTTTTCGCTCATAGCCATGGGCTCCACGCTGGCCATGATCCTGTCGATCTATGTACCGCAACGCTACGAAGGGGTCCTCGAAGGCGACACGACACGTATTGCCGCCCAGGTCATCTCGGGTATCGGTTTTCTGGGCGCAGGCGCAATCATCCAGATGAAAGGGTCCGTACGCGGACTCACCACAGCAGCGGGCATCTGGATGATATCGGCTATCGGCATGGCCGTAGGGTGCGGCCTGTACATGATCTCGATAATAGCCACAGGCCTGATCCTGTTCATACTTGTGTTGCTCGAACGGATCGAGCACCGCATCAGCGCCAGGTCGGAATCGCGCATCATCCGCATACGCGTGGCAGCAGTGCTCGACAACATCGACAAATACCGCAAGGTGATGGCCGACGCCCGCGTGCAGCTAAGCAACTTCTATGTCGAATATGATTTCGAACGGGGCGAGACCCGGCTAAACCTGGTGGTCGTCATGCGCGAAAATGTCGATCTCGTGTCGCTGTTCCATTCGTTCAGAGGCCTGTATCCGACACAATCGATAACACTCGCCAATCAGATCAATATATGAACATTGAAAGCCTGATCAGCGATCTTGCCTTCATACTGCTCCTCGGTGCGGTGGTCACCGTTCTGTTCAAATGGCTCCGGCAGCCCGTGGTGCTGGGCTATATAGTGGCCGGATTTCTTGCGAGTCCTCACTTCACCTATCTGCCTTCGGTGACGACGGTAGAGAATATCGAGTTCTGGGCACAGATCGGTATTGTGGTGCTGCTGTTCTCGCTGGGTGTTGAATTCAGTTTCAAAAAGCTGGTCAATTCCGGAGGATCGGCCGTGGTCACGGCCCTGATAATCGTCACAGGCATGATGGCCGTCGGTTTCATCACCGGCCGCGTACTGCATTTCAACGCCATCAACAGCCTGTTTCTCGGCGGCATGCTTTCGATGTCATCGACCACAATAATCATCAAGGCATTCACCGACATGGGACTGAGGCAGCAGAAGTTCGCATCGCTCGTACTGGCCGTGCTGATCGTCGAAGACCTTTTCGCGGTAGTCATGATGGTGGTTCTGTCGTCAATCGCGATAAACAACTCGGTCGAGGGAGGCGAGATGCTGTGGAGCGTCGGAAAACTGATGTTCTTCCTGATCATTTGGTTCCTGGTCGGCGTGTATCTGCTTCCATCGATTCTCAACCGCATCCGCAAATATCTCAACAGCGAGACATTGCTCGTCGTGTCCATGGGACTATGCCTGGGCATGGCGGTATTTTCGGTATATTGCGGGTTCTCGCTCGCTCTCGGCGCGTTCGTCATGGGATCGATTCTGGCCGGGACAAGCTATGCCGAGCAGATCGAACATGTCGTCACACCGGTTAAGGATCTGTTCGGCGCCGTGTTCTTCATATCCGTAGGCATGATGGTACAGCCTGCCATACTGGTACAATACTGGCTGCCGATCCTGATTCTGTCGCTTGTTGTCATCTCGGGCATGATCATCTTCGGCACTTTCGGCATGCTCATCACGGGCCAGTCGCTGCGCGTGGCCATCCGCTCGGGCTTCTCCCTTACGCAGATAGGCGAATTCGCCTTCATCATCGCTTCTTTGGGTATGAGTCTTCACGTGCTCGAGCCCCAGCTCTACCCCATTGTTGTGGCCGTGTCGGTGATCACCACATTCACCACACCCTATTTCATCAAACTCTCCGGACCGGCCAGTGACTTTGTGGAACGTCATCTCCCCCGGCAGCTGCATTTCCTTATCGAACGCTACAACAACGAGGGTCAGAAAGAACAAGCTTCCGGACGTCCCTGGGCCGTGTTGTTGAAACGGCATCTCTGGCGCACTTTCCTTTATTCGGTGGTGCTGATCGCAATAACGGTCGTATCGGCCTACTACATCCGTCCGTGGCTCACGCAGATAGGCGGCAAATGGGGCCCGATGCTGACTGTGATCGTCGAGATCTCTCTCATGTCACCTTTTATCATCGCCCTGATCTCTCCGGTAAGGGTTAAGGAAGGTGATCCGGACGTTTCGTACAACATCCCGCGCATCGTACTGATGATATTCCGCATCATCATTGCTCTGGGATTCGTAGTACATGCCGTGGCATCTGTATTCTCGGCCACCGCAGGCCTGATTCTCGGCGTAGGAATCGTAGTGCTGATAATCCTCCTGCTATACCGACAGCTTACACGCCACATGAGCCGCATCGAAGAAAAATTCTTCGACAATCTCAATGAGCGCGAGCTTCGCCGCTCAGGCAAAAACAACCACGTGGTCAGTGATCTGCATTTGGCCTACATGACAGTCGGCGCAGGATGTCCGTTCGCAGGGGAGAGACTGATGGACAGCAACCTGCGCAAGACCTATGGAGTGAACGTCGTCAACGTACAGCGCGGATATCAGAATATTCCCATCCCCGACGGGCGCCAGCGCATATATCCCGGCGACGTCATCGGCGTCATCGGCACCGATGACCAGATCACCCGGCTGCTGCCCGTCGCTGAAGCCGCGAAGCCGGCCGGCGACACAGGCGACGCCGGGCAGATGACTCTCGGCTCCATCCTGCTGTCATTCAACTCGCCGCTCATAGGCAAGACTCCCTCTACAGCCTCTCTGCGCGACAGCTACGACGTGCTTGTGGTAGCAGTCAACCGCGGAGGCGAATTCATCGACTCAAATCCAAATCTTGTTTTCGCACCTGGCGACATCGTCTGGCTGGCCGGAAGCAAAAACAATATTTCCAGACTCAAATAACGATTAAAAACAGCATAGATTTATGACAGACACGAGCGACCAGCGATACAAAATGCGCGGTGTATCGGCTTCGAAAGAAGACGTACATGCAGCTATCAGAAATGTCGACAAGGGTATTTTTCCCGGAGCGTTCTGTAAGATTATTCCCGATATTCTGGGTGGGGATCCGGAGTGGTGCGACATAATGCACGCCGACGGAGCGGGCACCAAGTCGTCGCTCGCCTACGTCTACTGGCGGCAGACAGGCGATCTCGATGTATGGAAAGGCATCGCTCAGGATGCCCTGATCATGAACATCGACGATCTGCTGTGCGTCGGCGCCACTGACAACATCCTGGTGTCATCGACCATCGGAAGAAATAAGAACCTTGTGAGCGGCGACGTCATCGCCGCCATCATCAACGGTACTGAAGAACTTCTGAGCGACCTGCGCGGCCACGGTATCGGCGTCTATTCCACCGGCGGCGAGACAGCCGATGTCGGCGACCTCGTCCGCACGATCATCGTCGACTCTACGGTCACCTGCCGCATGCGCCGCGACCATGTCATCGACAACTCACGAATCGAGTCAGGTGACGTCATTGTAGGCCTGTGTTCTTACGGCCGTGCGACATATGAAAAGCAATACAACGGAGGCATGGGCAGCAACGGACTCACTTCAGCGCGACACGACGTGTTCTGCAAGGACATCGCCAGGCTGTATCCCGAAAGTTTTGACGGCGCAATACCTCAGGAACTCGTGTACAGCGGCGGATGTTCGCTGCTCGATCAGGTAGACGGATCGCCGCTCGATGCCGGACGGCTCGTCCTGTCCCCCACCCGTACCTATGCGCCGGTTGTGAAGGAAGTGCTGGCCGCTATGCGCCCGCACATACACGGCATGATACACTGCTCGGGCGGAGCACAGACCAAGATCATGAATTTCGTGCGCAACAAGCATGTCATCAAGGACAATATGTTCGATCCTGGGCCACTGTTCACTCTCATACAGGCTCAGTCGGGCACCGACTGGCGCGAGATGTACAAGGTGTTCAACATGGGGCACCGCTTCGAAATCTATCTGCCCCAGCAGTACGCCCGCGAAGTAATCGACATAGCCCGGTCATTCAATATCGACGCAAAAGTCGTAGGTCACGTCGAGAACTCACCCGAGAACCGTCTGACCATAAAATCGCAGTTCGGAACCTTCAATTATTAACCGCATAAACTTTTACAACCATGCGAAAGACCAAGTTAACAGTCGCCGTAGTATGCGCGCTTATGGGCGCCATGATGCTGCCATCGTGCATCGGCTCGTTCACCCTGACCAACAAACTCCTGACCTGGAACCGCAACATTGACAATAAGTTCGTCAACGAACTGGTATTCTTCGCTTTCTGGATCATCCCCGTATATGAAGTTTCGGCTCTTGCCGACGTCCTGGTAATCAACTCCATCGAGTTCTGGTCGGGCAGCAACCCCGTAGCCAGCAGCCAGACCCGCCATATCAAAGGCAACGACAGCGAATATCTGGTGACCAACGACAAGGACGGCTACACTATAAAGAACCTGACCGACAACTCCGTCGTACGTCTTGATTTCAATGCCGACGACCGCTCATGGTCATTCAGCCTTCCCGACGGTACTTCGCAAAAGATCTTCAGCTTCGTCGACGACACCCACATCGCGCTGCCCGCCCCCGGCGACGCCGAGCCAGTCGTTGTCGAGACATCGGCTGCCGGCATGCTCGCATACCAGCAGATCGCAATGTCATCGGCACTCGCAAGCCGCTGATCATCTTCAGGAATACATGAGGCTGTCGCGT
>CABRGT010000005.1 GCA_902470475.1 uncultured Porphyromonadaceae bacterium
AATTTTCCTATCTTAAATTAATTTATTATTTTTGCGGCGCGAAGAAATAGAGAAAACTATGACTTATGAATATGATTTTCTTGTGATCGGCTCGGGTATAGCCGGCATGAGTTTCGCGCTGAAGGCTGCTGCGAAAGGCCGCGTGGCCCTGGTGTGCAAGACAACCCTCGACGAGGCCAACACAGCTCTGGCACAGGGCGGCGTCGCCTCCGTGACCAATCTCCAGGTCGATGACTTCGACAAACATATACATGACACGATGGTGGCCGGCGACTGGCTCAGTGACCCGGCAGCGGTCGAAAAGGTTGTGAAGGGTGCGCCCGAAGGCATACGCTTTCTGCTCGAAAACGGTGTCAACTTCGACCGCCGCGACGACGGAAGTTTCGACCTGCACCGCGAGGGCGGTCATTCGGAATTCCGAATCCTGCATCATGCCGACAACACAGGCTTCGAGATCCAGCGCGGACTTATCGAAGCCGTCCGTCACAATCCGAATATCGACATATTCGAGAATCATTTCGCCATAGAGATCATCACCCAGCATCATCTTGGCCGCATTGTCACGCGCCGCACGCCCGACATCACCTGTTACGGAGCGTATGTGCTTGATCAGGAAAGTGGCCGGGTCGACAAATTTCTGTCGCGCATTACAGTCATGTCGACCGGTGGCGCCGGAGCCGTATATCAGACCACCACAAACCCGCTCGTCGCCACGGGCGACGGTATTGCGATGGTGTATCGCGCCAAAGGCACAGTCAAGGATATGGAATTCATACAGTTCCATCCTACAGCCCTGTTTCATCCGGGCGACCGTCCGTCGTTCCTGATCACCGAGGCCATGCGCGGGTATGGCGCGGTGCTGCGCAATCTACGCGGCAAGGAATTCATGCATAAGTATGACCCGCGCCTGTCGCTTGCTCCACGCGACATCGTGGCGCGGGCCATCGATTCCGAAATGAAACTCTACGGCGACGATCACGTCTATCTCGACGTCACACATAAAGACCCCGAAGAGACACGCCGTCACTTCCCCAATATCTATCAGCATTGTCTTGAGCTTGGTATCGATATCACCAAGGATTACATACCTGTGGCACCAGCTGCACATTATCTGTGCGGCGGTATCAAGGTCGACCTCGACGGACAGTCGTCGATCGACCGTCTGTATGCTCTCGGCGAGTGTTCGTGCACCGGACTGCATGGCGGTAACCGACTTGCGTCGAACTCGCTCATCGAGGCTGTCGTCTACGCTGACGCGGCAGCTCGCCACGCCACTGCTCGTGTGGGAGGTATAGCACTCCGTACCGATGTTCCCGACTGGAACGACGAGGGCACACGCCATCCCGAGGAAATGGTGCTTATCACACAGAGCATCCGTGAGGTCAACCAGATCATGGGCACCTACGTGGGTATCGTGCGATCAAACCTGCGTCTCGATCGCGCGTGGAACCGCCTCGATATTCTTTACGAGGAGACTGAGCGCCTGTTCAAGTGCTCGAAGGCAAGCCGCGAAATCTGTGAACTGCGCAACATCATCAACGTCGGCTATCTTATCATGCGCCAGGCCAAGGAGCGGAAGGAATCACGCGGCCTTCACTATACCATTGACTATCCGCCGCAGAAAAAGTAGTAAAAGCGGCGGTGAAAGAAGCGAAGGCGCGAATGAGGCCCTTCACTTCATTGATTTTGCAGATTTGTGGAAAAGTGGTAAATTTGTAAAATTTTTCACAGATGGCTAAGTCAGTATTTATCACCGGAGGTGCCTCTGGCATCGGCGCGGCGGCAGTCAGGACATTTGCCGCGGCAGGCTGGCGTGTGACTTTCATGGACATACATCCCAAGGAAGCTAAGCAGCTCATCGGCGAGATCGAGTCGGATGAGCCGGTGTGCTTTTTTGAAGGCTCGACGCGCGACCGGGCCCATCTCGATGCGGCCCTGGAGCTTGCGGCCGATGACATGGGGGCGGTCGATGCCGTATTTGCCAACGCCGGTATACACCGCAAGAATACCATCATCGACATTACACCCGATGATCTCGACGATCTGATTCAGACCAACATCATCGGTACGGTCAATACCATTCAGGCCGCCATTCCGTATCTGGCCAACGCGGCCGACGCCGGAAGCGGTCAGTCATCGATCGTAATCAATGCATCCGAACAGGCTTTTGTAGGCAAGGGCGGCAACTGCGGCTACGGCCTCACCAAAGGCGCTCTGGCGCAGCTGACCCGCAGCGCGGCCATAGATCTGGCCCATCTGGGCATACGTGTCAACGCCGTGTGTCCCTCGACTATAGACACTCCACTGATGGACCGCGCGCTGGCACAGGCTGCCGGGGGCCGCGAGGCCGACATCGAACGTCTGCGCGACGACGAGGACGCTCTGTTCCTTCGCGGCAGCGTCGGACGTCCCGACGAAGTGGCGGCGATGGTAGAATTCCTTGCCTCGGACCGCGCCGGTTTCTGTACAGGCGGTCTGTATCCGGTCGACGGCGGATATACGGCGCGATGAACTCAATGAACACCTGGATAATGCAACTTGTTAAAATTTAAAAATCAGTTTACAGCAGCCGAAAAAACTTCAAAAATCCTCACTCCAATGATTGAACGCATCATACTGATCGACAATGCCGATCCCGTCAACTTCTACGGCGTCAACAACGTCAACATGCACCTGATACGCAATCTTTTTCCGAAATTGCGCATCGCGGCGCGCGGATCAGTCATCAAGGTGATAGGCGAGGACAGCGAGACGGCTGAATTCGAGCGCAAGATCAAGGAACTCGAGGAATACACAGCCCGATACAATTCGCTGACGGAAGATGTCATTCTCGATATTGTCAAGGGTGATGCCCCCAGGGAGATTAAGAAAGACAGTGTCATCATATATGGTCTGAGCGGCCGTCCTATCCAGGGACGTACACCCAATCAGCAGAAACTTGTCGAAGAGTTCAGCCGCAACGACCTGACGTTCGCCCTCGGCCCGGCCGGTACGGGCAAGACTTACATAGCCATAGCCCTGGCCGTACGTGCTCTCAAGAACAAGGAGGTGCGTAAGATCATCCTTTCGCGTCCGGCCGTGGAAGCGGGGGAGAAGCTCGGCTTCCTGCCCGGGGACATGAAGGATAAGATCGACCCGTATCTGCAGCCGCTCTACGATGCACTCGAGGATATGATACCGCCGGTGAAGCTGCGCGAGTACATGGAATCGAAAGTCATACAGATTGCTCCGCTCGCTTTCATGCGCGGCCGCACGCTCAACGATGCAGTCATAGTCCTCGACGAGGCCCAGAACACCACCACACATCAGATAAAGATGTTTCTCACACGCCTTGGCATGAACGCCAAGATGATCGTCACCGGCGACGTGACTCAGATCGACCTGCCCCGCTCGACCCAGTCGGGCCTGGTGCGGGCACTCCGGGTGCTCGACGGCGTGCAGGGGGTCGGCCGGGTTGAGTTCGGCAAGAAAGATATCGTGCGCCATGCCCTGGTGCAGCGGATCGTCGAGGCTTACGAGAAGGCAGAGGCACAGGAGGAACTTGCCCGCCGGCAGGACGCCCAGTCATCAGAAAATTCCAATAACCAATAGCATACACAATGCAAGCAACGCTTACCACTACTGATTTCCACTTTCCCGGCCAGATGAGCCTCTACCATGGGAAAGTACGCGACGTGTACAACATTGACGACACCACCCTGGTGATGGTAGCCACTGACCGCATCTCGGCCTTCGATGTCGTCCTTCCCAAGGGCATACCCTTCAAGGGACAGGTACTCAACCAGATTGCGGCATACTTTTTGGACGCAACCTCGGCTGAGGTGCCGAACTGGAAGATTGCCGTGCCCGACCCGATGGTGACCGTGGGTTATCGTTGCGAGGGTTTCAAGGTGGAGATGATCATCCGCGGATACCTTGCCGGTAGCGCATGGCGCGAATATGCCGCCGGTGCCCGTGAAATCTGCGGCGTGAAGCTTCCCGAAGGTCTGCGCGAGAACGAGCGTCTGCCCGAGCCGATCATTACCCCCACGACAAAAGCCGATGCCGGTCACGACATGAATATCTCGCGCGAGGAAATCATAGCGCAGGGCATCGTGAGCGAGGCTGACTATGCCGTTATGGAGGATTACACGCGCCGTCTGTTCGCCATCGGTACCCGTATGGCCGCCGAGAAGGGCCTTATACTGGTCGACACTAAGTATGAGTTCGGCAAATTGGCCGACAAGGTCATACTTATCGATGAGATACATACACCCGATTCGTCGCGCTACTTCTATGCCGACGGATATGAGGAGCGCATGGCCAAGGGTGAGCCACAGCGGCAGCTTTCCAAAGAATTCGTGCGTCAGTGGCTGATTCAGAACGGTTTCATGGGGCAGCCGGGTCAGAAGGTGCCGGAGATGACCGACGAGATCTGCGAGTCCATCTCGCAGCGCTATATCGAGCTTTACGAGCATGTCACGGGACGTAAGTTCGTGCCTGCCGACAGCGACCGTCTCGGCCGGCGCATTGAGACCAACGTGCTCGATTGCCTCGCCACTCTCGGCAAATAATCATCACCGCCGAATGCGTCCTGAAGAAATCACACCTTACGACCATACCCGCGGCAAGACGGAGCAGGTGCGCGAGATGTTTGACAATATCGCGCCGGCCTACGACCGCCTTAACCGCGCCATGAGCCTTGGTCAGGACCGCCGCTGGCGACGCGTAGCCGTGCGGATGGTCGCCGCAGACCGCCCCGGGCGCATAGTCGACATCGCTACCGGCACAGGCGACTTCGCATTGTCGCTGGCCGGTGCGATTTCCGGAGCGCGGATCACGGGCCTCGATCTGTCCGAGGGCATGATCGCGATCGGTCGCGAAAAGGTGGCCGCCGCCGGTCTGTCCGACCGGGTCGAACTGGTGGCGGGCGATTGTCTGGCGCCTCCGCCGGAGATCGGTGGAGCCGACGCCGTCACAGTGGCTTTCGGCGTACGCAATTTCGCTGATCTGGCAGCCGGCTACCGTGCCATGCTTGGCATGCTGCGGCCCGGCGGCCTGCTGTGTGTCATCGAGCTGTCGACGCCATCGTCAGCGCTTGTGCGTCCGTTCTATGACATCTATACCAAAGGTGTGATTCCGGCCATGGGGCGCCTCGTGTCACGCGACGGCCGCGCATATTCATATCTGCCCGAGAGTATAGCGGCGGTTCCCCGCGGCGACGCCATGCTGGAGCTGATGCGTCGCGCGGGCTTCACCGACACGGCCTTCCGCACCCTGACTTTTGGTGTCTGCACCATATATACCGGTCGTCGTCCGATCACACTCTGACCGTCCGCCGCATACGCGGACAGGTATAATACTGATACAAGGATAAACCACGTCACGAACACATAACAGACCAGTCATGAAAAAGTCCGTACTTCTACCACTGCTGATGCTTGCCGCCCTCACGGTGGCACAGGCTGCCGCGGCTCAGATACAGCGGCGAGCCACCTCGCAGAGCGCGCGCACGCCGGTGACGATATCGTCCAAGACTGTACCGGCTCCTTCCGGACGCGACGCTGTTGCCGAATCGGTCAGCGACTCGCTGCTGCGTGTATACAGTCAGGGCGCCGCCTACGATCCTTTCGACCTGCCGCTGCCGCTGCCGCGGTCGTTCTTTATGCCGCAGGTCTACGACACATATCATTTCGCAAATCCGCTGAGTATCGGCGAGAACCTTTCGTCGGGCGACCCATGGATGGAATGGATCGAAGATTATGAAGTGCTCGACCGGCAGATGCACGACCTGCGCTATAATCTGTTTCTGAATCATCCTGACATGGTGCATTACAATCTCAGTTCGCTTCCCGAGGCTCCGCAGCAGTATCAGGCTACCGTGAATCCCGCCGATTTCTCGATAAGCATCGACGGAGACGTGGTGAAGCCCGTAGCTCCCACTATCAGCGGACAGGAGGTGAAGAAGCGGCACTGGATACGCACCTTTTCGGCATCGCTCCAGTTCTCTCAGGCCTATGTGTCGCCCAACTGGTATCAGGGCGGCAACAACAACCTCAACGCGCTGCTCAATATCTTCTACAACGTGAAGCTTAACCAGGCCTATCATCCGAACCTTCTGTTCGAGACCACGGCACAGTATAAGCTGGGCATTAACAATGCTCCGGATGATACCATCAACGCCTACAACGTCACCGAGGACGTGTTCCAGCTCAACACTACGTTCGGTATCAAGGCCGCGCACCGCTGGTACTACTCGTTCACCGGCCAGTTCAAGACTCAGGTGGTCAATTCCTATAAGTCGAACACTCACGATCTGCGTTCGGCATTCCTGTCGCCCGGCGAGCTTACGGCAGGTATCGGTATGACGTACAACTATGAGAACAAGCCCAAGACCTTCTCGTTCGATGCCTCGATAGCCCCCGTGTCGTACCATCTGGTGACATGTGTGAATTCGCGGATCGACCCCGGTACCTATGGCATAGATGCCGGCCGCAAGACCAAGAGCAGTTTCGGTTCGACAGCCGAACTTAAACTCGCGTGGAGGATAAGCTACAACATCCGCTTTACCTCGCGCATATTCGCTTTCACGGACTACGATTCGTTCCAGGCCGATTGGGAGAACACGCTTTCTTGCGACGTCAACCGCTTCCTGACCACCCAGATCTACGTGCATGCACGCTATGATACGAACACACCGGCATGTCCCGACGAAAACTGGCACAAACTTCAGGTCAAGGAAATATTCTCGATAGGTTTCTCATATAAATTCGCCTCGATCTGATGCTGCGGACGGCACTTTTTCTGACGGTTGTCCTGATAGCCCTGGCGGCGGCTGCCACCGATCCTCTCGAAGGACGGTGGACGATCAACGGCGGCGGAGCTGTAATCGAGATCACGCGGGCTCCCGGTGCCGATGAGCGCTTCTGTGTGATGATGGTCGATTCGCCGGACCTGAAGGTCGCTCCGGGAACAGTACTCGGCTATGCGACGCCGGCACCTGCTGCCGGACGCTACGACTGTCGTCTTGCAGCCGACCCGTCGCCGCGTCACAGCGGCCGCCGCAAGGTCAGTTTCTCGATCGAATTTGTCGACGGCACAGCCGATGCCATCACTTTCAGCTACTATCAGAAAGGCCGCAGAATATCACTCTGGCGCTGGCTGCCCTACCTGTTCAGAGTCACCGTGAGTGATCCGCGCGGCGATATAAACGGCCTCGACGGTGCCCGGCGCCTCGGTTCGCCCCCACGAACCATTGTAATATAAATTATAGTAACAATAGTCCGATTTTCAATTTTGAGCAAGATATTCTTCCGGCTTCCGGCTCTCATCATAGCCTTAGTCCTTGGCACGGCTGCCATGTCGGCTCAGGACATGCGGCGCGCTACTCCCCGCCAGTCGCGCCGCACGGTGGCGCGGACGCCGCAGGAGCGTGTCGTCATAGAATACGATACCGTGGTGTCGCCCGCAGCCGATAGCATCGCAGTCGACGGCTTCGAGAAGCCGTTGCGTTCGATGCGCGAGTCCATGACCGTCCACAACCGTACGGCGCGCCCCCTGGTGTCGGTCGGACTCGACATGGTTTACACGGATCTAAGCGGCCGCATGATCCATCGGGCCCGTCACAATGTCAACGCCATGATTCCCCCCGGCGAATCGCGGCGCATCGACGTCCCGACTTTCGATTCATCGGCCTCTTTCTACTACCGTCACTCCGCGCGTCCGCGCTATACAAGCCATGCCACGCCTTTCGACGTGGCTGTCACAGTCATCTACATCACCCAACCGATTCTGACAGATTCCAAGAAATGAAAATAGCCATAATCGTGGCAATGAGCAAGGAATTCGACCTGCTTCTGCCCCTGCTGAGCGATCACCGAACCACCACCGTCAATGACATAACCTACCATACCGGCACGATTGCCGGACGCGAAATCGTGGCCGTGCGTTCCGGTATAGGTAAGGTCAACGCTGCCGTATCCACTCTTACGTTGATCGACACATTTCATCCGTCGCTTGTGATCAATACAGGTGTGGCCGGAGGTACCGGGCCGGCCGATGTGCTCGACGTGGTCATTCCTGCGCATATAGGCTATCACGACGTATGGTGCGGCCCCGATACTGTGCCCGGGCAGGCCGCAGGATGTCCGCCCACATTTGACTGTCCGCTACCTTCCGGACTGCTGGACGAACTGGGTGTGCTGCGTGGCACGCTTGCTTCCGGCGACATTTTCGTGGACCGTCCCGAACAGGTGGAGCATATCCTCCGGATGTATCCCGATGCGGTGGCCGTCGACATGGAGTCGGCTGCCATAGCACAGGTCTGTCATATGAAAGGCGTGCCGTTCGTGGCCATCCGCGTAATCAGCGACACACCCGGCAAAGCCGATAATTTTGCCCAGTATGTCAACTTCTGGGAAGATGCGCCCGAGCGTACTTTCGGCACACTCACCGATCTGCTGCGCCTGCTTTGAGACACTCTTATGAAGGATCTGCACGTGAAGCCCGGGCGCCGCTATATCGCCTCGCTGATTGCCGAGGGCGAGCATGAGCGGCAGGATTTCAAGTTTCTCATTTCCGACGGACGCAAGATAGCACGCTCCATCTCCGCCTTCGCCAATGCCGGCGGCGGCCGCCTGCTCATCGGAGTGAAGGACAACGGAGTTGTGGCCGGTGTGCGCAATGAGGAGGACGTATACGTGGTCGAGATGGCCGCCCAGCGCTACTGCGACCCGCCCCAGCAGGTCGAATTCGCCGCCTACAGCTACGACACGGGCATTACGGTGATAGTGGCCTCCATAGCCCGGTCGTCGGAGCGACCCGTGCGGGCGCAGGAACCCGACGGCCGCTGGCGCGCTTATTATCGCGTAGCCGACGAGAATATCGTGGCCCATCCGCTGATGGTGCGCGCATGGCAGGCCGACACTCCGCTGACGCTTTCGCTGGACGCTACGGCCGTGCGTCTTCTTGAACTGGCCGACTGTCGGCCGGATGGTCTTGATATACTCGACATAGCCGTTGAACTCGCCGTGTCGCGCCGCCGCGCCGAAAATCTTGTCGTGTCGCTTGTGGCGACCGGAGTACTTACTTTCATATACAAGGCGCCTACGTTCCGGATCATCCGGCAGTGCTGATCCATAGTATGCCGGTGTTCCGGTAAGTTATCTTTCCGGATCGGTGAACTTTGGGGCATGCGGATATGTTCTTATAGAAGGTCCGCAGTTTATCGGGCCGGTCCTATGAAAAGATACCTGCATGCCGATAATGGATTCGTCGACCGCGAGCAGTGGGAACCCGACTCGTGGATCAACATCGAGCAGCCCGATGCGGCGGACATCGAGTTTCTGACGTCGCGCCTGGGTGTGCCCGAAGGTTTCATCGAGTCATTGGCCGACATAGACGAGCGGCCGCGTGTCGACAGCGAGGACGGCTGGCTGATGACAATCCTGCGCGTGCCGATGCCGGATCCCGAAGGCGACATGCCGTACACAACCGTGCCGCTCGGCATTCTCACAAACGATGACTCGATCGTGACGGTATGTTACCATAAGACTGAGGTCGTCGACAGTTTCATCGAGTTCACACGCCGCCGGTCGCTGCTTATCACAAAGCGTCAGGATTTCATCATGCGCATGCTGTGGGTGGCCACATGGTGGTTTTTGAAATATCTGCGCGAGATAGATTCGCGTGTCAATTCAGCCGAAAAGGAACTGCGCAAGAGCGTCCGCAACCGCGACCTGATGATCCTGATGCGCCTGCAGAAGACCCTGGTGTTCTTCAACACCTCAATCCATGGCAACGAGGCGCTGATCGAGCATCTGCGGCGCTCCTATGCCGATGACTGCGATGCCGATCTGCTCGAGGATCTCGAGATCGAGATGAAGCAGGCCGACAACACTGTAGGTGTATATTCCGACATCCTGTCGGGTACCATGGATGCCTATGCATCTATTATCTCCAACAACGTCAACGAGATAATGAAACGCATGACCAGCATAACAATCATACTGATGATCCCGACGCTGATCGCATCGTTCTACGGCATGAATGTCGACGGGCTGTGGCTGGCTTCCGTGCGCGGTTCGTTTTTCATCGTTGTCGGCATAGCCGTCGTACTCACCGTGGCTACGTATATTGTGCTTCGCAAGATCAAATGGTTTTGAACACGGAGTTGGCCGCTTCGTAAAAATTTTGTACTTTTGCGGCGGTTACATATACAACAACTATTACACAGCCATGAAACTACCGATCCTTGTAGCGGCCGCCCTGATGGCCACGCCTGCGATGCTGGCCGCCAAAGGTCCGTCGCTGAAAATTTACCGCGACGAACAGCCCACCGACACCGTATATGCCGAGCGCTATTATCTTATCGGCGTCACAGAACCCGGAGCCGAAGCCACTGTCGACGGCCGTGACTGCCACGTCTACCGAACTGGTTCGTTCGGCGCGGAGCTTACACTGAAGCCCGGCGAGAACATCGTGCCCGTTACCGCGCGTCGTGGCCGCGATGTCACGCGCCGCGACGTGCGTCTGGTGTACATGACGGAGCGGCCGGCCTCGAAAGCGGCCGTCGCTCCTGTCACTGAAGATCTTGCCACTCCCGTCAACATCATCACCCGTCCGGGAGCCTATCTGCAGCACGGCAACGGCTCCGACCGTCTCGGAGGCTCGAAGATGAGTTTCCTCACCGAGGGTATAGAACTTACAGCCGACGGGGAGACCGGAAACCTCTACCGCGTGGCTCTTGGCGAGTCGGATCACGCGTACATACAGAAGTCGGCTGTCGAGGCAGGGGGCCGGGGAGGAGCCGTGGTCAACACCGGTTCCATCTCAATAGCCAACACCGATTCGACCGACCGTATAGTAGTGTCGCTGCCGCGTCGCCTGGCTTTCTACGATCGTGCTGAGATCGATCCATCGACCATTCTCGTGACCCTGTACGGAGCTACCAACAATTCCAACTGGGTGACGCAGCGCAACGCCACATCCATGGTCGATTACCTTGATCTGCGCCGCGACAGCCAGGATGCCCTTACGCTTGTGATCCGTCTCAAGGACCGATACACATGGGGCTACAGCGTCGACTACCAGGGCAATAACCTCGTCATTGAGGTGCGTCACCGCCCGGCGTCGCTCGACATAAAAGATCTCGTCATCGGTCTCGACGCCGGTCACGGCGGCGAATACCCGGGCGCTATATCTCCCTCGGGCCTTACGGAGAAGGAAGTCAATCTCGATATCATTCTCAAGGCTGCCGAGATGCTGCGCGGCATGGGCGCGACCGTAGTTCTTACCCGCGACGGCGACACCGGCCCCTCAATGACCGAGCGCAAGCGCATCTGGCGCGAGTCGGGTGTCGATATCGCTGTCAGCGTTCACAACAACGCATCGGGCAATCCCCTTGTGCCGATGGGTACCAGTGCCTACTACAAGCATATATCCAATCGGGCCCTGGCTCAGGATCTGCACGATTCGATGCTTAGTCTCGGTTTGGCCAATTTCGGACTGACGGGTAATTTCAATTTCTCGCTCAACATGCCCACGGAGTATCCCAACGCACTTGTAGAGGTGCTGTTCATGTCATCGCTTCCGGAGGAAGAGCTGCTGGCCGATCCCGACTACCGTACCCGTCTGGCGGAAAAAGTTGTCGAAGGTCTGCTCAACTATCTCGCCCGTGTGAAAGCATCCCTTTAAGCAAGGTATCCATCATATGAAAAAAGGCCGCTTCGAAGCGGCCTTTTTTCAGTATTGTTCTGTGGCTGAGGGGAAGTCGACGGCTTTCACATCCTCGACATATTTGCCGATGGCATCGTGGATTACCGTGCCAAGATCGGCGTATCGCCGCAGGAATTTCGGCGAGAACCCCTGGTTGATCCCAAGCATGTCCTGAAGCACCAGGACCTGGCCGTCGACACCCGATCCGGCGCCGATACCGATTACCGGAATCGATACTTCCGAGGCTACGCGGGCTGCCAGTGAGGCAGGTATTTTCTCAAGAACGAGCGCGAAGCAGCCGATCTCTTCGAGCATTTTGGCATCGGCCACCAGCTTTTCAGCTTCGGCTTCTTCCTTGGCACGCACAGCGTAGGTGCCGAACTTGTTGATCGACTGGGGTGTCAGGCCAAGATGGCCCATTACGGGAATGCCGGCTGTAAGAATGCGCTCGATCGACTCGCGGATCTCCGATCCGCCTTCGATTTTCACGGCTTCGGCACCGCTTTCCTTCATGATGCGTATGGCCGAACTCAGAGCCTCCTTGGAGTTGCCCTGATATGATCCGAAGGGCATGTCGCACACCACCAGCGCGCGGCGGGCGGCGTTGGTGACGCACTTGGCGTGGTATATCATCTGATCGAGCGTGATCGGGAGGGTGGTCGGATTGCCGATCATTACGTTGGAGGCTGAGTCGCCGACCAGAATTACATCGATGCCGGCTTCGTCGACAAGGCGGGCCAGCGAATAGTCATAAGCGGTGAGCATGGCGATCTTCTCGCCCCGCTGCTTCATCTCGCGCAGTCGTATGGTGGTGACTTTGCGTGTATTATCTACTGTGTTTGTTGACATTTCTCTTTATTTACGGTTGAAAATACGGTGCAAAGTTATGATAAAATTATCAATTGAGTGGTCGATGTGATAAATTTTTACTAAATTCGCGAAATTTTAAGCCCGCAAGTTTGTTGTGACATAAAACCATTTGAAAATGAAAGTATATAACTTCGCAGAGACACCTTCGCTGATGAGTCAGTATCTGCTCGAAATGCGTTCCGCCGATATTCATACCGATCCTCTCCGTTTTCGGCGCAACCTGCAGCGCACCGGCGAGATCATGGCATATGAGATAAGCAAGACGTTGCAATACAGGAAAGAGACCGTGCAGACACCTCTGGACAAAGCTGAGTGCGACGTAATCGCCGAACCGATTGTCCTGGGTACCATTTTCCGTGCCGGAGTGCCTTTTCACCAGGGATTTCTCGACTTCTACGACCGCGCCGAAAACGCATTTGTATCGGCCTACCGCAAATATAAAGAGAAAGAAAGTTTCGATGTCTTCATTGAATATCTCGCCTCGCCACGTCTCGAGGGCAAGACCCTCATTTTGTGTGATCCCATGCTTGCGACCGGCGCCTCGATGGAACTCAGCTACCGGGCTCTGCTCACCAAAGGTTCGCCGGCCAAGGTTCATATCGCTTCGGTGATTGCCTCGCGCAAGGCTGTCGATTATCTGCAGGATGTCATGCCTGAGGATTCCACTCTCTGGGTCGGTGTTATCGACGACGAGATCAACGCCCACAGCTATATCGTCCCCGGGTTAGGCGATGCCGGTGATCTCGCCTACGGTATAAAGGAATAGACGGTACACTATATTGTCTGTTGGACCGGGCCCGGCTGTCGGGTCCGGCTTTTTATGGAATTTTGTCTATTTTATTGGTCCGTTTTTCTGAATTCAGCCTTTTTATCAATAAAAATTCATAACTTTGCATCGTTTAAAACACTGCACGATGCAATTCCTACGCCGTCTTCTGATACTTCTGTCCGCCGCGCTCGCCTTCTCACAGGCCGGCGCACAGATCCTTTCGTCCGACGACCAGCGCTTCGACCCCGACAGCATACGCCGTGACTTCCGCAACCAGCCTTATTTCGGTCTGTATAAGGACAACTACTTTATTTTCGGCCCCAGCATAGGTCCGAAGCCCACACGCCAGAACACAAATATCAAATTTCAGATTTCAGTGGCGCAGCGGCTTACCAACGCCACGCTGCCGTGGGGTACATATCTTTATCTTTTCTACAGTCAGAAGTGCTTTTGGAACGTACTTGAGAATTCAATGCCGATGACCGATCTGAATTTCAATCCGGGCATCGGTCTCACCAAGCCTCTGTTTGTCAAGAACCGTTACATAGGCAAGCTGAGTCTGATTGTGGAACATGAAAGTAACGGCCGCGACAGCATCCAGTCGCGCTCATGGAACAAGATATCGTTGGCCGCAAACATCATCATCGATCCCAACCTTATGGTATCGGGCAAGGTATGGATTCCGATTGTTGACGGCGAGAACAACCGCGACATACTCAAATACAGCGGTATATATCAGGTAGGCGTACAGGCTTCCACCGACAACCGCAAATTTACCGGCTCAGTTACCCTGGTCAAGCGCAAGGGCTGGAATCTCAACTACAACACTATCATCGAGCTTGCTTACCGCTGGTCGACCCGCGTCAACCAATATATCTTTCTTCAGTACTACAACGGGTATGGCGAAGGCCTGCTCGATTACAAGGTTTTCAAAAGCCAGTTGCGCCTCGGCATTGTCATTCGGCCGCAGCTTTTCAGTGATTTCTGACAATTGTCCGCGCCGATACAGGTGCTGAACGGGGGATAAACTCTGTGTGATATACGAAAAATGCGATTTTTTTGCTACTTTTGCGTGCCGGAATTTGTTATAGTATTACCGACATAGTTTTTGATACGCATAGCTGACAATTGTAATGCCCCAGACTGTTGCTGCAAAGAAGAAAAAGTCACCGCTCGGTGCGGTTCTTAAATTCGTCATCCCCATGATCATCAGCGTGGGGCTGTGCTGGCTGCTGTTCCGCGACTTCGATTTCGGCGCCATGTGGCAGACGATCACGACCGAGTGCCGGTTCGGCTGGATAGCCCTCGGGCTTGGACTGGCGGTGTGCTCACACATATTCCGTGCGCTCCGGTGGCAGATTCAGCTTCGGGCGCTTGGCGTAGATCCTCCGCTGTTTTTTCTGATCCTGAGTATTTTCGGTACGTATTCGGTGAACCTGGTGTTTCCTCGCCTTGGCGAAGTATGGCGCACGGGCTATATAGCCGCACGCCAGCATGCGCCGTTCACCTCGGTATTCGGCTCGATGGTTGCCGACCGCTTTGCCGACACACTGACGGTGCTGCTGCTGACTCTGGCGGCTTTCGCGCTGGCGTCGCGCTCGATAATGGAATATCTCGGACAGAACGAGGAGACTTACCGGTGGCTCCTGTCGCTGCTGTCGTCGCCATGGCTATGGGCTGCGTTTGTGGCTCTGGTGGCGTTCTGCTGGTGGTTCATGAAGCGTAAGAACGGCAACTCGCTCGTAAAGAAAATACAGACCGCAGTCGTGGAGCTGTGGCAAGGCTTCATAGTGGTGCTGAAAATGCCGGGACGTGGCCGCTGGCTTCTGTGGACTATCGGCATATGGGGATGTTTCTTCATGCAGATGTATGTCGCATTCAAAGGCTTCGGTTTCACGCAGGATATACTCGACCGCTACGGCGTGACGGCAGCCCTGGTCGTTTTCGTGCTTTCATCGGTATCGATGGGCGTACCGTCCAACGGCGGCATCGGACCCTGGCAGTGGGCCGTGATCTTCGGCCTGGGCATCTACGGCCTCGATGCGGCGCGCGCCGGTGCGTTTGCCAACCTGGTGCTCGGCTGCAATACACTGCTGCTGATTGTCCTGGGTCTGTTCACGTTCATCTGCATAGCGATCGACCGCCACAGCATGTCGTCGTCCTCACAAAAGAAAATCAATCAAACACAAACGGATAAATGTCAAAAGTAATCATTATCGGTGCCGGCGGTGTCGGCACCGTCGTGGCGCACAAGTGTGCCCAAAATCCCGAGGTTTTCACTGAAATCGTCATCGCATCGCGCAACAAGGCCAAATGCGATGCTCTGGCCCGAGCCATCGGCCGCGACAATGTCACTACCGACCGTGTCGACGCCGACAGTGTGGAAGAGCTTGTAGAGCTGTTCCGCCGTCACAAGCCCGATATGGTCATCAATGTGGCTCTTCCCTATCAGGACCTCACCATCATGGACGCCTGTCTTGAATGCGGCGTCAATTACCTCGATACGGCCAACTACGAGCCGCGCGACGTGGCCCATTTCGAATACTCGTGGCAGTGGGCCTACCGCGAGCGTTTCGAGAAGGCCGGTCTGACAGCCATTCTCGGCTGCGGCTTCGACCCGGGGGTATCGGGAGTGTTCACCGCCTACGCTGCCAAGCACTATTTCTCGGCCATGGAGTATCTCGACATCGTCGACTGCAATGCCGGCAACCACGGCAAGGCGTTCGCCACGAACTTCAACCCGGAAATCAACATCCGCGAAATCACCCAGAACGGCCGCTACTGGCGCGACGGCCGCTGGATCACCACCGGCCCGCTCGAGGTTCATCAGACTCTGAACTATCCCGAAATTGGACCGCGTGAGTCGTATCTGCTCTATCACGAGGAGCTGGAATCGCTCGTGGCCAACTATCCGACCATCAAACGCGCCCGCTTCTGGATGACCTTCGGCCAGGAATACCTCACGCACCTGCGCGTGATTCAGGACATAGGCATGGCACGCATCGACGAGATCGACTACAACGGCACCAAGATCGTACCTCTGCAGTTCCTTAAGGCCGTTCTGCCCAATCCCCAGGAGCTCGGCGAGAACTACCACGGCCAGACCTCGATCGGCTGCCGCATCGCCGGCACAGGCAAGGACGGCAAGCCGCTCACCTATTATATTTATAATAACTGCTCGCATGAGGATGCCTACCGCGAGACCGGTACACAGGCTGTCAGCTACACTACCGGTGTGCCGGCCATGACGGGCGCAATGATGTTCCTCACCGGCAAATGGGTGAAGCCCGGCGTGCACAACGTAGAGGAATTCGATCCCGATCCGTTCCTTGCCGAGCTGGCCAAGCAGGGCCTTCCCTGGCACGAAGTAATCAATGAACCCCTCGAAGTCGAGCAGATCGACAACTGACAAGCAAACGGACACGGCGGCCAATACTGACGTGTCCGGCATATGAATCCATCACAGGCTTCCCTGTTCTATCAGAGTGGCGACGCGGTCGACGATCGCGTCGTCTCTGTTTTTAGCCGGATTGAAATCGCTCTTGAGGCTTACGCCGAACAGCTTGCCGAAGCCTTGCCAGAAGCCGGCGCGGAACGTTCCTAAAAAGGCTTTGACGATGTCATAGCTCGACTGGTGCGTCTCGCGCTGGATGAGCTTGATCAGCATCTTGGCCTGTCGTTTGCTGAAACGCTTCAGCACCGGCTTATACTGCGCGAACAGGGCCTTTTCCATCCGCTTGAGGTATTCTTCACGCTCGCGGGTGGTCGGGAATGTCTCGATGTATTCGTATGTCTCGATCAGCGTCTCGCCGATGAGTTTGGCATAGGGAAGCGTAAGACGCACATCGCGCACTGTGCGCCAGTAGAATTTTTCTTCTTCGCGGTCCTTGAATTTCAGAGGCGGATAGCAGGTGATCCCCGTCATATGAAGCACCAGCACGGTGTCGCCTTCTTCGTCGATGCGGTAGTTGTAGCCGGTGTAGTAGGGATTGTGGGCGGGGCCGGGATTCTCGAGCGTGCGCCGGGTCTGGGCCGCGGCTCCCAAAGCCGCGGCAACGGCTAACGTGGCCACGATCGATAATCTTCCGAACCGTTGTTTCATCGCGCAAAGTTAATCAATTCCGTCTGTTTTCGGTGCCAATATAACAAACAACTGCGGCGTAAAGTGCAAAAATCTTGCCAGTATGCCGCGGAATTCATATCTTTGCGGAAAACAGACCGAAGCCATGAGAAAACCGATGATAATTCTTGCCCTGGCCGGCGCACTTACCGCCCTGACCTCGGGGCGCCCGGCGGTGGTGGGCCACCGCGGCAGCAACGTGGGTGTTGAAAGTTCAGTAGAAGCGCTGGAGACCGGTGCGCGACGGGGATATCCTTTCCTGGAAAGTGACGTGAAGGTGGCGGCCGACGGATCGTTTGTCCTCTGTCACGATGATTCCACCGGACGCCTGGGCGGCCGCCACACCGTGGCAAAATCAACGCTTGCCGAGCTGCAGTCCGACACACTCTCGCAGGTACGCTGGGGCACGGCCTATACCGGGCGCCTTGCCACCCTCGGCGATATGCTGCGAATATGCCGGCAGTACGGCGTCAGGCCGCTTATCGAACTCAAGTGGGCCAGAGGCATCAACAGCAACGATTGCAGTGGGATCCCTGCCTTGATCGCCTTTATCGATTCAATGGGAATGCGCGACCGATGCATGATTCTGACTTCGATGAAGCCCTGCCTGGAATATATCCGTGCCAATTATCCCGATGTGGACCTGCAGCTGCTCGTGCAGACTAAGGTTGATGAGAACTTCGACTGGTGTGTCGCGCATCGCATGGGTATCGATATCCGCCACGATGCCGTTACGCCCGAGATTGTGAAGCGCTTTCATGACGCGGGGCTGCCTGTGAATGTATGGACGGTCAACGATCCGGAGCGATTCGCTTATTTCGAATCGATAGGCTGTGATTTCATCACGACCGACTCTCTGCCGCCTGTGCGCTTCGATCCGGTCACCGACACGCCCGACTTCTGATTCTCAGCGGGTGAGGATGGCGAGATGATGGCCGTCAATGTCGGTGTCGGCGATTACGGTGCAGGGCTCGCCCCAGATGGCCGGAGCGGGAATGGCGCGCAGGTCATCGCGCATATTGACGGTGCGGCCGCCGCAGAGCTTCACCATAGCTTCCTTAAATGTCCAGGCCCGAGTCAGCCGTTTGAGCAGAGCGGTGGAGTTATCGTTGGATAAGTCTGAGAATATCGTAAAGCTTCCGGGACGTGTATCACATTCGATCGCCCGGAGATTCAGTAGACGCCGTTCTTCGGCTGAGAGAAAGCGGGTAGCCACATTGAACAGTTGGCTGCGAGGTTCTTCGATGTCGATACCGATGGGGCGCGCCGGGTCGATGGCCACTGCCGCGAGCCTGCGCGAATGACTGATGCTGATGTTTATGGCGGGGGGCTTAAGTATGCATTTCTCACCCGGGTCCGCAGGTTTTAGTGCGATGCAGGGCTCACCCCAGTGGTAATGGGCGATGACGGCATCGGGCAGACCTGTCAGATGCCGCATGAGGCCGAGGGCGGTGCGCTGTTCGGCCCGGCGCCGCGTTTCGCCGTCAGCAGGTTCGATGGGCGCGATTGCCACGGAGGTCGTATCGAATTCGAGAACTGTCATTTCAGCTGAATCATGGAGCGGTTGATGTCGGCCTCGATGGCATCGACGATTGGCTGGATAGAGTCAACAGCCGATGCTGCGGCGGGATCGGACATGTAGACGGCTCCGCTGACTACGATGCTGCGCCCGTCGGTAGCCAGGAACTGCAGCGGGGTGGCCGCTCCGTCGGTGCGGACGGTGAGGTAATCGAAGCCTGCGGCGTTGACCGCCTCGCGGGTGACGGAAGGGCGGCCGCCGCTGTTGAGGGTCAGCCGTTCGACGCGGTTGGCGCGCACCTCGTCTATGTCGGATGTGTCGACCGGAGTGAATGTCACGTGCATGGTGGCGCCGTAGGCCGGATAGGCTACGTCGAGCCAGCCGGGCCGTGGTCTGGAGACAGTAGCGGAGGCATTTACCGCGAAGCTGACCGGGAGACTGTCCGGAACAGTCATGACGGTGTCCATTGCGGCCGGACGCGGATAGGCCGGTCGGCGCGGTATTGCCGTGTCGTCACCGCTGCCCGTGCAGCCGGCAATGACCGTGGTGAACGCAGCGAGGATAATGGAGAGTGTCAGCCGGTGTGTCATGACTGCTGTACGTCGGGCATGACCTTGACGCGCACGCGGGCGATGCGGTGGTCTGTGAGATCGAGCACCAGGAAGCGGCACCGTCCGTACACGAGCGGTTCTTTTTCTTTGGGGAAGTCGCCTTTGATCGCCAGCAGCATGCCGGCCAGTGTTTCGGCATCCTCGGTGACTTCGCGGTAGTCGTCTTCGTCAAGGCCGGTGATCCGGAAGAAGTCAGTCAGAAGCGTGCGGCCCTCGAATTCGTAGGTGTCGTCGCGCAGGCGCTTGAATGTGGTGTCGGGGGTGTCGTATTCGTCGTCGATGTCGCCTACGATCTCTTCGAGCACATCCTCGAGGGTGACGATGCCCTGCGTGCCGCCGAATTCGTCGACTACGATGGCCAGGTGCTGCTTGCGCTTGCGGAAGTCTTCGAGCAGGTCGTCGATCATGCGCGATTCAGGCACAAAATATGGCTCGCGCAGCAGGCGCGTCCAGTCGAAATCGTCCTGCACATGTCCGATATAAGGAAGCAGGTCGCGCGAAAACAGAATGCCGCGGATGTTGTCCTCGTTTCCGTCGTAGACGGGGATGCGCGAGTAGCCGCTCTCGATGACGGTCTTCATCACTTTGTCGAACGATGCATGGAAGTCGAGGTCGGTGATGTCGATTCGCGGAGTCATTATCTCGGAGGCATGGGTGTCGCCATACTTCAGGATTCCTTCGAGGATTTCTTTGTCGCTTTTGGTGGCTCCGGAGGTAAGTTCGAGAGCCTGGCTCAGGTCGTCGGTGGTGATGGCTTCGGGCTGCTTTGCCACCACACGCTTGACGATCTTCGACGATCCGGCCAGCAGGCGGGCCATGGGGCCGAGGATCCGCTTGATGAGTGTCAGGCCGGGTAGCGCCATGCGTGCCCATTTCACAGGGTAGTTGGAACTGTAGATTTTGGGCAGAATCTCGCCGAAGAGCAGGATAAGGAAGGTGAGGATGACGGTCTGCAGGATGAAGCTCAGAGTGGCACCCATTCCCTCGAACAGCGGTCCGAGGGCGAAGTTAGTGAGTACGACAATGGTGACGTTGACCAGATTGTTGGCTATGAGGATGGTGGCCAGCAGTTGCTCGGGCTTGGCGAGCAGACGGCGCACGCCCTCGCCCTGACGGGTTTCGTCGATCTCCTCGAGCTGGGCCGGACTAAGCGAGAAATAAGCTATCTCACTGGCCGATACGAAACCGGAAAGGATCAGGCACACCAATGCGAGCGCGAGTGCCACGATGCCCGCGGCCGAAATCTCGGGGCTGAGTGAGCAGAGCAGAGTCTGCAGCATCTGTACCGGCTCGGCGGCCGGCAAAGGATCTATATCCAAAACAAAGAGAGTTAAGTGAAACAATATCGGCGGCGGAGTCCGCGGTGGACTCCGCTGCCGTGATTAAGCTGTATGTCAGTCGATGATGTCGAAGCCGGTGTACTTGCGGAGTACTTCAGGCACGACGATTCCTTCGGGTGTCTGGTTGTTCTCGAGCAGGGCGGCCACGATGCGGGGGAGCGCCAGCGCCGAGCCGTTGAGGGTGTGGCACAGGTGTGTCTTCTTGTCCTCGCCGCGGTAACGGCACTTGAGGCGGTTGGCCTGATAGGTTTCGAAGTTGGATACCGACGAAACCTCGAGCCAGCGCTTCTGGGCAGCCGACCACACCTCGAAGTCGAATGTGATGGCCGATGTGAACGACATGTCGCCGCCGCACAGGCGCAGGATGTGCCAGGGCAGGCCGAGTTTTTCGAGCAGCCCCTGCACGTGATCCTTCATCTCCTCGAGTGCGGCATATGAGTTCTCGGGTTTCTCGATGCGTACGATCTCAACCTTGTCGAACTGATGCAGGCGGTTGAGGCCGCGGACGTCCTTGCCGTATGATCCGGCCTCGCGGCGGAAGCATGCCGAGTAGGCGCAATTCTTTACCGGCAGTTTGTCGGCGGGCAGGATCACGTCGCGGTAGAGGTTTGTGACGGGGACCTCGGCGGTGGGAATGAGGTAGAGGTTGTCGAGGGTGACGACGTACATCTGGGCTTCCTTGTCGGGCAGCTGTCCTGTGCCGTAGCCCGAGGCCTCGTTTACAACATAGGGGGGCTGTACTTCAAGATATCCGGCCTTGGAAGCCTCGTCGAGGAAGAACTGGATAAGCGCGCGCTGCAGTTTGGCGCCTTTGCCGAGGTATACCGGGAAACCGGCGCCGGTGATCTTGACGCCGAGTTCGAAGTCGATCAGGTTGTATTTCTTGGCCAGTTCCCAGTGGGTGAGGGCGTCGGCAGGCAGGTCGGGCATGGGGCCGCCGGTCTTCTCGACCACGTTGTCTTCGGCCGTCTTGCCTTCGGGCACCATGTCGCAGGGCACGTTGGGCACGTTGAGCAGAATCTCGCGGATGTCGTTCTCTGTCTTGGCAAGCTGTTCGGCAAGTTCTTTCTGCTGTGCCTTTATGTCGGCCACGCCTTTTTTGGCTTCCTCGGCGAGGTCTTTCTCGCCGGCCTTCATGTGTGCGCCGATGGAAGCTGCGAGCTTGTTGAGCTCGGCTGCCATGTTGTCGTTTTTCAATTGGAGGGCGCGGCGGTTGTCGTCGAGCTCTATTACGCGGGTGATGGTCTCGCGACCGTCAAAGCCTTTTACCGCCAGGCGTGCTATGACGCGTTCGGGGTCGGCTTTGATTTGCTGCATTGTGAGCATAATGTCGTTATCTTTTTTAGGCCGCGGGCGGCCTCGGTTATTTTATGGATTTGTTTATTTGGCCAGCAGCTCCTTCACTTTGGCCGAGATGGCGCGGCCTTCGGCGCGTCCGGCGAGAGCCTTCGTCGCAACGCCCATGACCTTGCCCATGTCGGCAGGCGATGAGGCGCCGGTCTGTGCAATGATCTTCTGTAGCTCGGCTTCGAGTTCGGCCTCGGAGAGTTGCTTGGGCAGGTACTCTTCGATTACGGCTACCTCGGCCAGCTCGCCTTCCGCGAGTTCGGGGCGGTTCTGTTCCGAATATATGCGGGCGCTTTCCTTGCGCTGCTTGGCCATGCGGGTGAGGATGGCGATGGCTCCCGCCTCAGAGAGCTCGCCGCCCGACCCCGGGGCTGTCTTGGCTTCGATGAATTCTTTCTTGATGCCGCGGAGCGCTTCGAGGCGCACTTTGTCGCGGGCAAGCATAGCCTTTTTGATGTCGGCTGTGACTGTTTCGAATAAGTCCATATTCTATAAGTGATTTACGGCGCAAAGATACTAAATTTCCGCGACGTGTCAAAGATAATGAAGATTTTAGAGTGCGCGATACAGAAAAAGGTGAGGTCCCGGTGGTTGACTCTCCGGCGCCCCGTGGCTCCGTGGCGTAAGGCCGCGATAGTCATGGGCTCTGCGGCGAGGTCGGCCGTCGGCTTATTCCACGCTGTCATATTCTATATAGACCGGCGCGCCGAAAGGGAGTGTCTCCCATCCGGATTGGCTTGCGTATCTGTAGCGGGTCTTGCCCGTCAAAGGCTTTGACCTCATGATGAAATATTCATCATGGAAATTTTCAAGGAATTCCAGTTCGATGTAATAATTGCCTTCATCAAGCATGATTTCTTCAGGAAACGTGTATGTGAACGAGCCGTCGTCAAGCCGGGATTTGTCGTAGTCGAAGTATACAGGCGGCCTGCCGTTTTATGACGTATTTTCTGAGGTTTCACGACAATCTCATTGAGCATGACCATATCGTCGTCGAGAAGAATTGTATCCGGGATACTGTTAATATCTTTTACGGCAAAAGTCTTCGCAATGTAGCCTACCGATGAGATTCTGATGGAATCATCGATGAATTTGCCGAGTAGTAACGACGCAAGCCCCGCCGCGGGGGCAGGGCTTGCATATGCAGTCGCTGCGGCGGATCAGTTGTTGACGTCGATTTCAACCACTTCGGCGGGCTGTCCGTCGGTGGCCTGTTCGATGGCGCTGTCGAGCTGCGTGCTGTCGGAAACGGTCGCTTCGAGGTTCACTTCAAGAGGCTGGTTGTCGACGGCCTGTGCGGCTTCGGTGTTGGTGTTGTCGGACTGCTGCGCCTTGTCGCCGCTGCATGCTGTGAGGGCTGCGGCTGCAATGGCGGCCACGGCCAGTAATTTCAGAGTTTTCATTTTTAAGTGTGTTTTTATGTTTCAGACGGTGAGGATTTCCTTCTCCTTTGCGGCGAAGAGCTCATCGATTTTTTTCAGATATTTGTCGTGCATTTTCTGTACGGAGGCTTCGGAATCCTTCTCTACATCCTCGGGCATGCCCTGCTTGATGGCTTTCTTCAGACCTTCGATGGCGTCGCGGCGCGCGTTGCGGACCGAGATCTTGGCCTGTTCGGCCTCGGCTTTCGACTGCTTTACGAGGTTCTTGCGGCGTTCCTCGGTCAGAGGCGGGATGCTGATTCGGATCACCTCGCCGTTGTTTTCGGGAGTGATGCCGAGCTCGGAGTTTATGATGGCTTTCTCGATTTCCTTGAACATCGATTTTTCCCAGGGTGTGATGACGATGGTGCGGGCGTCGGGTACGGAGATATTGGCTACGTTGCTCAGCGGAGCCATGCTGCCGTAGTAGTTGACGCGGATGGGGTCAAGAATCTTCGGATTGGCCTTGCCGGCGCGGATGTGGGCCAGTGCTTCATCGAGGAATTCGACGGCCATCTGCATTTTTTCTTCGGCCGGTGCGAGATATGTTTTCGGGTCGGTCATGATATATGGGGTTTTATATGTTTCAGATTTTTACCAGGGTGCCGATATTGTCACCCGCGAGAACCTTGGCCAGGTTGCCGGGGGTGTCCATGTCGAAGACGATGATGGGCATGTCGTTTTCCTTGCACAGGGCTGTGGCTGTGAGGTCCATCACCTTCAGGCCGCGGTTGTACACTTCGTCGTAGGTTATTACATCGAACTTCGTGGCCGTGGGGTCCTTCTCGGGGTCGGCGGTGTAGATGCCGTCGACGCGTGTGCCCTTGAGCATCACGGCTGCCTCGACCTCTACGGCGCGCAGGGCCGCTCCGGTGTCGGTGGTGAAGAAGGGGTTGCCCGTGCCGCCGGCAATGATGGCAACCTCACCGTTCTCCAGGGCTTCGATGGCTTTCCACTTGCTGTAGTATTCGCCGATCGGATACATGTTGAGCGCGGTGAACACACGGGCTGCCTGGCCGATGCCGCGCAGGGCCGAGCACAGCGCGAGCGAGTTGATCACCGTGGCGAGCATGCCCATCTGATCGCCCATTACACGGTCGAAGCCGCGCGAGGCGCCGCTCAGACCGCGGAATATATTGCCGCCGCCGATGACGATCGCCACCTGTGCGCCGGCATTGACGGCTTCCTGGATCTGTGTGGCGTAGCTGTTGAGGCGCTCAGTGTCGATGCCGTAGCCCTGATGGCCCATCAGCGACTCGCCGCTCAGCTTCAGTAAGACTCTTGTATATTTCGTACGCATTGCTGGGTTATATTGTTTTATGTTTTGCAGGTCCAATTATATATATACATGGCAGCGCGCGTAAAGTTCAGCGCCGTTGCGCAAAGATACACACAAAAAATCAAACTCCGGCCATTTCCTGTGAAAAAATCTTCTATCGGGAGATAGAGAGATCATAGAGATCGCATAGGGATCACATCAGTTTCTTTATCACCCGGTCGTAGCCGTCAAGCGGAAAGACGGCTCGCAGATTCTTTGGCATGTACATCGTATCGGCTTTTTCAATTTTTTCGCCGTTTTTAACTGTGGTGGAATAATTTACACCTAAGATTGCGGGTGTGTCGCCCTGCGCCCAGAAAGATGAGCCGTAAATGCCGATGCTTGCGTCAACACAGTCAATAATATTATTGATGGCATCTTTGTTTTTTACGAAATAGTCGCGTTGGGCGGCTGTTGGAATATAAGCCCCATAGCGTTTTTTTGCAAAATCAAGGCTCATGAGATCTCCTTTCTCGCCCTCAGCATTATCCAGATCAATCACAAATCGCATACCGTTGGCAATTATGGCGATGCCGCAAGGCTGAAGCGACGAATGCGTCTGGCGCGACAGCATAGACCATTCTTTGGAATTGAAGCAATATATAGGGCTGTTTTTGCCGAGGGTCGTATCGATGGCAAGGATGTCGAGGTGCCTCGGGGTCATGCGCCAGTCCCGTGACTTTGTCTCTGAGGAAACGTCGGCGGCAGGTTCGGACGTAGTGGCGATCGCCGGTGCCGGGACTTCCGTCGGTAATGCATTCCCCGGTGTGTTTTCCGTAGTGGTGTCCGCTGCGGATGTTGTCGGTTGGGACGGATGAGGTTCGGTAACAGACTTATTATCCTTGAAGAGGCCGAAAAATATTATTCCTCCGATGAGGACGGCGACCAATGCGAGAGCGCCGATAATCATGTATCTGCTGTTGCGCTTCGGAGGCCGGGCGGCGTTGCCGTTGTTGACAGTGGCTGGCGTAGGTCGGGATACTTCGAATGGTGCGGTCTGGCGGCTTTCGGGTTGCGCAACTGTGCGATTGGCGAAGGCGACGGTCCGGCGGCTTGATGTGGGTGTGGCCGGTTGCGCCGGTGATTGTCCGTAGAGTTCGTCGTAGAGCGCGGAGGCATCGGCTGGCCGGTCTTCGGGTTTGAGCGACATGGCGCGGACGATGGTCCGGACGATATTTTCAGGAACCAAAGCTGCGAGATCGCGCTGAACCTGGGCAGGCTGGAGCGCCAGGGCGTCGGCTGGCCGGTTACCCGTCAGGCAGTAATACAAGGTTGCCCCCAGAGCGTATACGTCGGCCTGCGGGGTGAAAGTGGTCAGTCCGGCATACTGCTCGATGGGCGAATAGCCGGGCGAATAACCGCCTCCGCGGTTGGTCGAAGTTGCCTGCCCGTGCCGGTCGTAATGCTTGGCGAGGCCGAAGTCGATCAGCACGGGGCGAACGGCATCGTCACCCTCGGCAATAATGATATTGAGGGGCTTTATGTCGTAGTGCGTCACCTGACGGCGGTGCAAGTCGGCCACGGCGCGGATGATGGGTCTCATGAAAAAGTCGGTCTCCTGGAGCGACAGATGACCGGCGCGCTGCACATAGTCCTCGAGTGTCTGCCCAAAGAGGTACTCCATGACGTAATAGGCTGTGTTGTTGGCCTCGAACACTTCGTTGATCTTTACGATATTCGGATCATCGACGCCGAGGTCGTGGAGCCGCCGGGCCTCCTTGACGAATGATTTCAGTGAATACCTGATCTCGGCCGAAGCCGTCGGGCTGAAGCATACCGACTGGCTGACGCCGTCGCGCCAGGATATTGTGTTTATGAACAGTTCCTTGACCGCAAAGTCGCACTGTACTGTGATGTTGCCGACTTTCAGCGGCGCTGTCACCAGGTATGTGATGCCAAAGCCTCCCTGGCCGAGTACCTTCCGTATGGTATAGGAGCGCTCGGGCCCGGCGATGACCGTTCCGGCGCGAAGCGCTGATTCGTGGTTTTCCATTGCCTAAGTAATTTGCACAAAGATACAAAAATAAGTAGAAGCTGCCAAACCACCGGCATAAACCGACATAAAAAAGATGAAGAAAGCCGAGCTGAGTCTGTATGTCTGCATGTATTTCGCGGGGACGGTGAATCTTTTGGGACGGATATGGACGTCGATTCAAAAAAAAACGCTACCTTTGCAGAAAATTCGGAAAAAATTCCGTAATTCAGGTAAATAACACAAGGTAATGGATTGGATTACAGAACTTTTAGGGCCGGGCAACACATCGATAGCATCAACTCTGGTGCTATACTCGTTTGTGATCGCCGCGGGTATCTACATCGGTAAGCTCAAGGTCTGCGGTGTCAGCCTGGGCGTGACATTCGTGCTCTTTGTCGGAATTCTGATGGGCCACTTCGGCTACACGGTCGACACAAATGTGCTGAAATTCGTAAGGGAATTCGGCCTCATTCTGTTTATTTTCGCCATCGGTCTTCAGGTGGGCCCCGGTTTCTTCTCGTCGTTCAAGAAAGGCGGCGTACGCCTCAACGGCCTTGCCGTGCTTGCGATCGGCCTCAATGTGCTGATAGTGCTGGGTATCTATTTCTTCGGCAATGTCAAGGATATCAGCGCCCTGGTAGGCGTGATGAGCGGCGCTGTCACGAATACTCCGGGCCTGGCGGCCGCCCAGCAGACCATCTCGCAGATGACCCAGAGTCCCGAGCAGGCCAACCTGATGGCGCAGGGCTACGCGGCAGCCTATCCGCTGGGCGTTATCGGCATCATCACGGCCATGTTCGTAATCAAGGGTATCTTCAAGATCAAGACCGACAGCGAGATCAAGGAAATCGAGAACGATCACGAGAACTCGCAGCTCAAGCCATATATCCTGTCGATCAAGGTTACCAACCAGCTGGTGGACGGCCGCACGATGGTGTCGCTGCATGATGTGATCCAATGCAACTTTGTGGTTTCGCGAATGATGACCACCGACAACAAGATCATCATACCCAAGTCGACCACTGAAATCCACGTGGGCGACATACTGCTGATCGTGTGCTCGGCCCACGATGCCGAACGCTTCCACGCCGTCCTCGGCCCCGACGTGGAGATGGACTGGGAATCGACCCCGACGCCCGTCTACTCGCGGCGCATCCTGGTCACAAAGAGCGAGTTCAACGGAGTGTCGATCGGATCGCTGCGTCTGCACAACGGCTATCAGCTCAACGCCACGCGCGTCAACCGCGCCGGTGTCGATCTGCTGGCGTCGGCCAACCTGCGTCTGCAGATGGGCGACCGCATCACTGTCGTGGGCAATCTCGAGGACATCGACCGTCTGGCAGCCCGGCTCGGCAATTCGATGAAGCGTCTCAACCAGCCCAATCTCATCACCATATTTATCGGCATCATCCTTGGTATCATATTGGGATCGGTAAACCTCGGCTTCGGAATGAAGCTCGGTCTGGCCGGCGGCCCGCTGGTGGTTGCCATCCTGCTGAGCCGCTTCGGCTATAAGTTCAAGCTCGTGACGTACACGTCGTCGTCGGCCTCGCTGCTGCTGCGCGAGCTTGGCATCTGTCTGTTCCTCGCCTCTGTGGGTATCGCGGCAGGCAAAGACTTCGCATCAGCCGTGTTCAACACCACCGGCATGTGGTGGGTGATCTGGGGATTCGTCATCACGGTGGTGCCGCTCGTCGTGGTCGGACTGATAGCCCGCGGTCGCGACCGCATCAACTTCCTGACCATCATGGGCCTCTTCTCGGGCAGCTACACTGATCCCCCGGCCCTGGCCTATGCCAACAACTCGACCGGCAACGACGCTCCGGCCGTAGCCTATTCGACCGTCTATCCTCTGACCATGTTCCTGCGAGTGGTCGCAGCCCAGGCTCTGATCCTGTGCCTGGCCTGAGAAAGATATTCTGCGCTGCCGCGGTCGCCGTTGTGCTGACCGCGGCTGCTGCATCCGCATGGCAGGCCGATGTGCTCGGTGACGGCTTTGAGATGCGCCACATCGACCAGGGTACGGACTATTCCGGCCCCGTGCGTTCTACCGTAGTCCGGCTGCGGACCGGGGAGCCGCTTGGCCGCGGCGTGCTTTATATCCACGGCTTCAACGACTATTTCTTTCAGGATGAAATGGCGCGCCGCTTTGCCGCCGAAGGCTACGATTTCTACGCCGTGGATCTGCGCAAGTACGGCCGTTCGCTCCTTGAGGGGCAGATTCCATTTCAGGTCCGTGACCTTAAGGAGTACTTCGCCGACATCGACTCGGCAATCGCAGTAATGAAGTCCGACGGCGTCCGTGACATCGTGCTTATCGGGCATTCGGCCGGAGGACTGACCGCATCGCTTTATATGGCTGCCGAACCTGACACGGCAGTTACCGCGCTTGTGCTGAACTCCCCCTTTCTCGACTGGAATCAGTCGGCCTTTCAGGAAAAGTTTCTGATTCCGGCTGTCGCGACACTCGGTCCGCTGATCAAGGGAATGAAAATACCCCAGGGAGCCTCAACCGCCTATGCGCGCAGCCTTCTTAAGCGATATGGCGGTGAATGGACCTATAACACCGACTGGAAACTGGAGCAGTCGCCCGCTGTCGAGGCTTCGTGGATCGCGGCCATCGACAACGGACAAGCCCGGGTTCAGAACTATCCCGGCATAAATGTGCCGATTCTGCTGATGCACAGCGATTCGACTGTCACTTCGCACGACGCGCCGGAAGCCTACAGCCGCAAGGATGCCGTGCTCGACGTGGCCGACATCAGCCGCTACGGCCGTCGTCTGGGCTGCGACGTGACCGAATTCACCGTACATGGTGCCTTGCATGACGTGGTCCTGTCGCGGCCCGAAGTCCGCTATCCTCTCTACGACAGCATCTTCTCCTGGCTCGCCCGCAGGTAATCACCGCAGGCCGTATCGGCGGAGATCAATCGGCGGAGGCCGAGAGGATGCGCCAGGCAGCGGGGTAGAGGTTGTTGGCCCGGTTGCCGAGATTCTTGACGAAGCCCAGTGGATAGCCGCCGCAGGTGAGAAGGACTATGCCGCGGGGTGTGCCGTCGGACAGCGTGATGGCCTGGCGGCGCAGGTAGTCGAGCGCCGTGGCGCGGTCGACCGGCGCCTGCGGAAAAGCGGCAGCCTGCAGGTCGCGGGCAAGTGCAAGCGCCTGCGATGGCACGAAATCGCGGCCCTTGACGGTGCCGAGCGGTGTCCCGGCGGGGATTATATGGAGGCTTTCGCGGACGGTGCGCAGGTCGGCCAGGTGGATGGTCCGTACTGCGGTTGGCTCGGCTTCATCCGGATCGAGAACCCAGTCTCCGGCAAGCAGTCGGGCGATATCCACGGCAGGCTGCTGAGTCCTGGTTTTCCCGGTCAGTTTATTATTTTTTGACTTCTTGCGTGTCACCGGACTCTGATCGCCGGCATCGCCCGGTTTGCGAAGCAGCGCTATGAACTGCCCTTCGCCTTCAACGTGGCCGGGAAGGAAGCGGTAGGCGGGGAAAGCGGCGTCGACGGCCCGTGCTATTTCCGGCCGTTCGAGCGTTGCGACCGGGAGCACTTCTCCGTTCAGGTCGCTGATGATGTGTTCGACTATTTCTTCGTTTTCCGACCGGTTGAAAGTACATGTGCTGTAGATCATGCATCCGCCGGGGCGCAGCATCGGCCACAGATTGTCTACGATGCGGCGCTGCAGGGCGGCGCACGATGCGACCAGCCCAGGCGACCACTGAGCGGCAGCGGCCTCCTCCTTGCGCATCATGCCCTCGCCCGAGCAGGGTACGTCGGCGGCAATGATGTCGAAAAATCCGTCGGGGCAGCTGATTGCCGAGGCGTCGCCGCGTGTAACGACGGCGCGGCCCGAGCCATGCTTGGTCAGATTCTCGACCAGCACGGCCGCGCGGCGCGGATCGTACTCGTTGGCCACGACGAAGGCGTCCGCCGGCAGGCTGTCGATGGCACACACGGTCTTGCCGCCGGGAGCGGCGCAGGCGTCAAGGTAGCGCAGATGGCGTCCTGATGTGTCGCCGAGAGCTGCGACTGCGGCGGCTACAGCCGCGCCGTGGGCCATGGACGAGGAATCCTGTACGTAGTAAAGACCCTGATGCAGGGCCGGGTCGAAGGTGAATCGGAGCCGCCGGGGCAGTATGTAGCCGCCCGGACACCATGGCACAGCTACGGCGCCTTCGGGCGCGCACGACGGTTTGCCGGCATTCAGCCTGACGGCGGCCGGAGCGGGTTCTTCGGCGAGAACCGCGGCAAGGTCGGCATAGTCCGGACCCATTGCGCCGAGCATAGCTGTGAATTCTTCGGGTAGGTGTGTCATGGCTGTTTTTGCATTTGCTGTGCGGCGGTTACATCGGCTCTGATGGCGCTCCGGAGCTGTTCGAGCGAGTCGAACCGGCGTTCGTCGCGCAGACGGTGTCCGAATGTGACCGTGATATGCTCGCCGTAGCGCTCGCCCAGATCGGCGCCTATGGCATGGGCTTCGACCGTGACCGGATTGCCGTCGGCAATAGTGGGATTGCGTCCGATGTTGATCACAGCGGGGAAATCGCTGTCTCCGACCGCCACTATGCCGCTGTAGACGCCACTTGCGGGGATGCAGCGGGCACTGTCGAAGTCGAGGTTGAGGGTAGGGAAGCCCAGCCGGTGACCGTTGCGGCGTCCGTGAGCCACGGTGCCGTCGAGCGTGTAGCGGCGCCCGGTATAGAGTGTGAAAAGGTCGACGGAGCCCTCGGCGATGCAGCGTCGCAGCAGGCTGCTGGCGGGCGCGTGTCCGGTCTCCGGCTGAATGTACTGCCCGTCGAAGATGACCTCTACGCCGACACTTCGGCCGGCGGCGGCATATTCGGCCGGCGTGCGCAGGCGGTCGGACCCGAACGAGTTGTCATAACCCATCAGCACGGCTGCCACACCGTGGCGGTCGCGTAGCATGGCCATGAACTCCGCGGCGGTCATCAATGCTATGTCGCGGTCAAAATCGAGCCACACGACGCGGTCGATGCCCGACTGTGCGAGTCGGCCGTGCAGTTCGTCGCGGCTCTCGAGCAGCGGCGGCGTACGCCCGGGAGCGACGAGTGCCAGAGGATGTGATCCGAAAGTGACCGCCGCCGATTCCATCCCGCGTGCGCGTGCCTCGGCGATCAGCCGCCCGATCAGCTGCCGGTGTCCGTTGTGAAAGCCGTCGAAGGTCCCGACGGTGGCGATGGTCGGTTTCATCCCTCGGCTTCGAGAATCGGGGCTATGACCCGGGTGAATTCCGTGCCGGGAGCGGCCAGGGCGGTGTGGAAGCCCAGAGCAGCGGCGGCGTCGAGATTTGCCTGCGAGTCATCGACAAACAGCGTTTCTCCGGGCAGTATACCAAGTTTGCCGCAGGCATAGTCGAAGATAGCGCGGTCGGGCTTGAGAGCCTTGGCCTCGAACGATGTGACAATGCCGTCGAAATAGTCCTCGCGCGTAAGACCCTGCTGCTCGAATTCGGTGCGGATCTTTGTGGCCCACATTATCGGATTGGTATTGCTCAGCATGTACACGCGGTAATCGCGGCGCAGGTGCAGCAGCGAGTCGAGCCGCCGTGCGGGAATGCCTATGAGGAATTCGCAGAATGCATCGTCGATGCTCCGGTCGCTGACTCCTGCGGGGAGGCCGGGACGCAGGGCGGCGTGGAACTCGTCGACGCCTATCGCTCCCTGTTCCAAAAGCATGAACGGCCCCTGCTGGCTGAATTCGCCGAAATAGCTGCGGGCGTCGCGCAGGCCGAGTTTCTCGAAGGCGGCCACGCAGCGTTCTTTCTCGATGTCCATGATGACACCGCCAAGATCAAACAATAAATTCTTAATCATGCTGCAAAGTTAGCAAATAAAACTGTCACGCCGCCCGCCCGATCCCCGATTTTTTGATTCCGAAGCATTTGGGTCCGTCCGCCATGGCTCCTGCAGATGTGCCTACGGAATTGGAAAAAGTGAAAAAACCTTGTAAAAAGGGGTGGCGGATTGTTGAAATTTCGTAAATTCGCGGCATGAAGCCTTTGATTCACAAAGAGGGACGTCCCAGACGGATAGCCACTCTGTTCACACATCTGCTGTTTGTAGCCATCATCTTCATTCTGCCGGAGATGCTTATGGGATATGCCGTGTCGGGTCGTCCGCATGCGACGCACACGCCGTGGAATATCTACGCCAAGTCGGGGCTGATGATCCTGGTGTTCTACATCAACTACTTCATAATCATCGACCGGACGCTCACGCGCCGCAAGCGCTGGCTAAGTTTCATATTGTGGAATCTGGTGCTGATCGCGGCTGTAACATGGGTGATGTATACTTTCAACCGCGGCCACGTGACCCGTCCGAGACGGTTCGACTCGATGCCCGAACTGCACATCATGGCTGCATCGCTGTCGTTCATTCTTCGCGACGTGATCATGCTGGTGCTGACCGTTACGCTTGCGCTTGTGATGCGTCTGTCGGGCCGCTGGCTCGACCTGGAGCGGCGCCGCAGCCAGATCGCCGCTGATAACCGCGAGAACGAGCTTAACGGCCTGCGCAGCCAGCTTAATCCACACTTTCTGTTCAATACGCTCAATACCATCTATTCGCTCATAGAGATATCGCCCGACGAGGCGCGCCGGGCCGTTCACGACCTGTCGGCGCTTCTGCGGTATGTCGTGTACGAGAATCCCGAGCGGGTTGCCATAGAACGCGAGGTGGAGTTCATAGACAACTATGTGGAGCTGATGCGGCTCAGGCTGGGCGATCGGCCCATCCGCGTGTCGGTCGATATCGACGCCGATGCAGGCATCATGGTGCCACCTCTGCTGTTCGTGACACTGATCGAGAATGCTTTCAAGCATGGCAACACCACCTGCGCCTCCGATCCGATCGAGATAACCCTGCAGGCCGATGCTTCCCGGATCGAATGCACGACCGTCAACCATGTCGACACGGGCGCGCGGCAGGATCCGTCGCATTCGGGGGTCGGTCTGGCCAACCTGCGCCGCCGTCTTGAGCTGATCTACGGCCATCGGGCCACCCTTCAGACATCGCAGACCGATAATGTATTCACCGCCACAGTCACCGTTGACCGCCCATGTCTAAATACAGATGCATAATAGCCGATGACGAGCCGCTGGCCGTAAGGCTGCTTGAAAGCTATGCGCGGCGCATAGATACCATCGAGACCGTCGGTTCGTTCATCTCGGCCGCCGATGCCCTTGCCGCGATCCGTGGCGGCGGGGTGGATCTGGCAATCCTTGACATACAGATGCCACAGATGACCGGACTGGAACTGGCGCGCGCGGCCGCTGATGCCGGCACGCTGGTGATCTTCGTCACGGCTTACCGCGACTATGCCTTCGAGGGCTTCCGCGTGCATGCCGCCGACTATCTGCTCAAACCGGTCAGCTTCGAAGAGTTCAGCGAGGCTGTCGCCCGTGTGACCGGGCGTCTTGCCGTGCCTGCACCGGCTCCGGCCGATGCCTGCCTGACTGTGCGCAGCGACTATCGTCAGGTCCGTATACCGGTCGCCGACATCCTTTACATAGAAGGTCTCAAGGATTATGTGAAAATTTTTGTCGCCGACCGCGAGCGCCCCGTCCTGACCCAGATGAGTATGAAAGGCGCCGAGGCGCAGCTGCCTCCCGACCGTTTTATGCGCGTGCACCGCTCGTTCATAGTTGGGCTGCGCCATATAGCTGCATTCGACCGCTCGTCGCTCACCATTGCATCGGCGACTATCCCGGTAGGCGATACTTTCCGTGCACGTTTTCTCGAGGCGATGGAAGGCTGAGGGATTCCGGATTAAAAAGTCCTAAAAGATGTCCTTCACGACCGCCAGCGAGTTGAGGTTGTCGAGGCGCGAGTGGTGCAATGTGTAATATTCGAGAATTCTGTCGAGAATTTCGCGCCGCACCGGCCGCGACAGCCGCAGGCGGCTTCCGCTGTCGAAGCCGAGTCGTCCGACTATGGCCGCTACGGCGCTCTGGCCCGGATCGAGACAAGGTCCCGACGTCGGCGGCGTGGCGCGGTAGATGCCTTCGGCAAGATCGAGCCACCGCCCCGGGCACCACTGCGCCGGATCGGGAGCGATGCCAAGATATGTGGCAAGGCGGCTCAGAAAAATGATCGGGAAGTTGGCCACGGCCGACGGGCGGTCGAGACCGTTGAGGCGTCCTACAGCATCGAAGATAAAAGCTGTCAGCGCCTCGTCGGCGGCCGGTACGCGCAGCAGCCGCTCAAGCGCCTCGGCCAGAAACAGGGCGACAACCGACTTGGCCGGATCGGCCATGGTGTCGGCGGCTACGGTCAGTGGACGCACATCGCGGATGGCATGGATGTCGCGTCCCGGCCGCAGGTCGATCTCTCCGGCGAAGAGGCTCAGCGGCATCATCAGCGCGCGTCGGCGGCGCGCCTCACGTCCCGAGCCGTCGGGTACCATCAGCGACAGGCGTCCCAGCTGCATGCTCCATGCCGCGACGATCGATCGGCGGTCGTCGTACTTCACGGTACGCAGTGCAAGGCATTCGACGGTCTGATACATGGCGGTCAGTCGGTTTTGGGGCGGCGGTTGCGCGGGTGGTGGTTCAGGATTTCCTCACGGAGGTGCGAGTTGTCCATGTGCAGGTAAATCTCGGTTGTGGAGATGCTCTCGTGGCCGAGCATCTGCTGTATCGCCCGCAGGTTTGCGCCTCCTTCGAGCAGGTGGGTGGCGAACGAGTGGCGCAGTGTGTGCGGCGATATTTTCGTGCGGATTCCGGCCAAAGCGGCCAGTTGCCGCAGCATGATGAACACCATCTGCCGCGTGAGCCGGTGGCCGCGCACGTTGAGGAAAGCGATGTCCTCCTCGCCGCGGTCGATGCGCAGCAGGGTGCGGTCGGTGGTTACGTAGGTGCGTATCAGTTCCAGGGCGCTGTCCGACATGGGCACAATGCGCTCCTTGCTTCCCTTGCCTTCGATCAGGGCCATTCCCCGGGTGAAATCGATGCGGCTCAGAGGAAGTGCGCACAGCTCGCTCACACGCAGTCCGCAGCCGTACAATGTCTCTACGATGGCATGGTTGCGCAGTGCCGTGGGCGATGCCGGATCGATGGCCGCTATCATGCTGTCGATCTCGTCGACCGACAGCACCGATGGCAGATGGCGTCCGATGCGGGGCGTGTCGAGCAGCAACGCCGGATTGGAGTCGATCTGCCGTTCGAGGCGGAGATAGCGGAATACCGACTTGATGCCGGAAACAACCCGGGCAATCGAGCGCGGCGCGATGCCCAGCCCGGCTATCTGGGCGATGAAGTCGGAGAGCACCGTCACGTCGGCACGGTCGAAGTCGATTCCGCGTCCGCGCAGGAAATCCTGCAGCCGGTCGGCATCGGCCAGATAGGCGGCGCGCGTGTTCTCACTCAGGCCCCGCTCGAGCAGCAGGTATGCCTCGTAGCGGCGTCTGAGGGTGGGATAGTCGGGAAAAGCATTCGGTTTCATCGCAGGTGCTAAGTTACGAAAAACAATTTTAACGGCATCCTTGTTTTAATTAAAATAATTCGCTACAAACGCGCATCTCCTGCAAAAAAAATTCATCGCAATGGCTTCCGACAGAATTCCGACAACAGTAAAGCCGCACCGACACTCCGAGGTCGGTCCGATAGTGTTGTGGACCATGCATACGATAGTGCTGGTGCTGTCGGTACTGCTGATAGTATACATCTCGATCGATACGTTCGAGGAAATCGATTTTCTGCAGAACAGCCACTACATGACCTTTCAGCTCTGGGTATGCGTGGTGTTTATCATAGATTTCTTCGTCGAGATGTATTTTGCGGCAGGCAAGTGGCGCTACGTGCGCTCGAGGCTGCTGTTTCTGCTGCTGTCGGTGCCGTATCTCAATCTGATCTCACTCACCGATATCCATCTGACGCCCGACGCACTCTACTTCGTGCGGTTCATACCGCTGGCGCGCGGCGCGCTTGCGCTGTCGATAGTGTTCGGCTACTTTTCGTCGAACGCCATCACATCATTCTTCATGTCGTATCTGGTGATGCTGATGATGGTCGTATACTTCTGTTCACTTATCTTCTACCAGTGCGAACACATTGTCAATCCGCAGGTCGACACATACTGGACCGCTCTGTGGTGGGCTTTCATGAACATGGGTACGGTCGGCTGCTACGTCAATCCGATGACCGTCGCGGGCCGCATCGTGGCTGTCGTGCTCCCGATCGCAGGCATGATTATCTTCCCGCTTTTCACCGTCTATCTCACCGACTACGTCAAGCGCAAATCACGTCCTGCCGCTCCGGCGTCCACTCCGCATTCATCCGGCAGCGCATCATCCCGTCGGTAACCGCGAAGCGACTGCCGGTTTACTGCTTGAGTAAACCGGTGTAAAAGCGATAACCGTTATGATGGACGGCGGGGGTGTTGGCGGGGTCGGGGATATTTTGTATCTTTGTGGGTTGAAACGAATATGATATGAAACGATTGTTATTTGCAATGATTGCGCTGGCGTCGTCGGTGGCCTCTCAGGCCGAGATACGCAGCTATACCATAGAGTTCGGGGCGGAGTTTTCGTCGACTCAGACTCTCGACAACAGTGACTTCACGACCGCCGTGTCCTCGGGACGCGGTTATATAGAGTCCGTGACGAGTGTGGTGAACGTCTTTCCGGAAAAAGACTGCATAAAGCTCGGCTCGTCGAAGAACGATGGCAAGTTCAACATCCATCTGACCGCAAACGCATCGATAATTCCGGAGTATTACGTGGTGAACGCGGCGCGCTACAACAGCAACCGCGACGCCGGGGCGATGATCACGCTGAATTCTGAGACCGTTACGGTGGATGATACCGAATTTACCGATTACCGCATCGACATTCCGGCCATAGCTCCGCAGAAGATCTCGGCGCTGACGCTCGATGCTGCAAAGCGCCTGTACATCCGTTCGATCACAGTCTATTATGACACGGCCAACGGCGTAGTGGAACCGGAGAAGGAACAGGTCGCAGCCCCGGTGATGACTCCGGCCGGCGGCACACTGCCTGCCGGAAGCATGATCACGATCAGTTGTCCGACTCCGGACGCCGTGATACACTACACGACCGACGGAACCGATCCGACGCTCACGTCGCCTTTGTATACGTCGCCTCTCGAGTTGCGCACTGACTGCTACGTGAGTGCCCGCGCGTTCAAGGACGGCATGCAGCCAAGCGAGCTGACTGCCGCCGCGTTCTGGATCACCGGCGATGACCATGCCGTGGCCGCACATTTCAATTTCAACGCACCGTCGACCCTCACTCCGGCGATCGAGGAGCCGGGCCGCTCGGAATGGGTGGCGCTGGACGGACGTTCGTTCAGCAGCTCATATGCCGCACTCAGCTTCGAGGCTACTGATGAAGGCAACACCCATGTGCGCCTGTATCATTCGTACGATGCCGGCTGCGATCTGCGCATCTACGACGGCGACCGCCTCACCGTCACGTCAATGACGCCGGCGATGTACATATCGCGGGTGGTATTCGAGCTGAGCGAGTCGGGCACGTCGGACATCGATTTCACGGTCGACAACGGCGCCTACGACTACTACAGCTGTACATGGGAGCCGACGGAGGGAGAGTGCCCCGAAAGCGTGGTGTTTACATCGTCGCGCCAGAGCCGTATCAAGAGCATTACCGTGTATCTGACAGGCGTGCAGGGTATTCCCGGACTTGAATACGACCGCGACGAACCGGCCACGTACTACAACATCAACGGTGTGCGCGTCGATTCGGCGAATCCTGCTCCCGGATTTTATATCCGCGTGACTCCTTCTGATTCGTCGAAGGTGATAATAAAATGATTGGCAGACGATAAAAAAATACCCGTCCTCACAGACGTGTACCGCAACAATATACAAAGATGAACAAGTTCAAAGATTGGATACGCAACCCGCAGGTATGGGGGTTCTTCGTGTCGCTGGCCGTTCTGGCCGTCGTGTCGGTGCTTTTCTTCTATCCCGACAATTTCGAAGGCAATTCGCTGCGCCAGGCCGATATGCAGCAGGGCGCTGCCAACGGTCAGGAAGGGAAAGCCTATTATGAGGTCACCGGCGAGCAGGCTCTGTGGACCAACTCGCTTTTCGGGGGAATGCCTACTTTCCAGATATCGCCCACATACCCGTCGAACCGTCTGTTCGACTGGATCAACACCCTGTACGGTCTGGGACTTCCCGCGCCGTCGAACCTGCTGTTCATGATGATGGCGGGTTTCCTGATCCTGCTGTTCGCCTTGCGTCTGCGCTGGTACTATGCGCTGATCGGGGCGGTTGCGTGGGGTCTGTCGTCGTACTTTGTGATCATCATAGGCGCGGGTCACATATGGAAGTTCGTGACCCTGTGCTACATACCGCCGACGATTGCCGGCCTTGTGCTGACTTACCGCGGGCGCTATGTGACCGGCGCGGCTCTCACGGCCGTGGCTGCCATGCTTCAGCTCAACGCCAACCATCCGCAGATGACCTATTATTTCGCATTCGTGATGCTGGCACTGGTGATCGCGTGGCTTGTCGAGGCCGTGCGCGGCAAGACGGTGCGCCGGTGGGCCATCGCCACATGCGTGACGCTCGGTGCCGGTGCTCTCGCCGTCGGGGCCAATCTGCCGAGTCTTTACAATACATATGAATACTCCAAGGAGACCAAGCGCAGCCAAAGCGAACTGACGCCCCTTCCGGCAGCCAATGCGGCCGCGCCGGCATCGCGGCCTACCGGCGGCATGCCGCGCGAGCAGATCGTGGGCTGGAGTTACGGCGTGTCCGAATCGTTCTCGCTGCTGATACCCGACATCAAGGGCGGCGCGAGCGCGCGACCCGAGGGTGGCCGCATGGTGTATATGGGGCTTGACCGGCTTGACGAGGCTGCGCCATACGCACAGACTCCCGCCTCGCAGCTGCTTCCCTATCTGCCACAGTACTTCAACGGCACCGAAGGCACCAACGGGCCCGTATATGTCGGAGCGATCGTGTGTCTGCTGTTTATCCTGGGGTGCATTATTGTGAAGGGGCCGGTGAAATGGGCGCTGCTGATCATGACCGTAGTGTCGATTCTGCTTGCCTGGGGCGATAATTTCGCTTCGCTCACGGACTTGTTCATTTACAATTTCCCGATGTACAATAAGTTTCGCGCTGTCGAAAGCATCCTTGTAATAGCCGAGTTCACTATGCCGCTGCTGGCGATCATGGCCCTGGCCAAGGTGCTTTCCGAACCCGAAAGTCTGAAGAAATACGCCCGTCCGCTGTGCATCGCAGGCGGTTTGTGCGTGCTGCTGTGTCTGGCCGCATGGCTCATGCCGGGCGTCTACGGCGATACAATCACTGATGCCGACCGCGAGACTTCCGGGGCAATGGTACAGCAAGTGACACAGATGGCCATGCAGAGCGGCTATTCTCAGGCCGAGGCGCAGCAGATAGCCTTCCAGTATTCGCTGGCCAATCCTGAGAACGCCAAGGCAGTCGACAGCTTGCGACAGGGTATGGTCCGCAGCGACGGTCTGCGGTCTCTGTTCTTCGTGCTCGTCGCGCTGCTTGCCATTTTCGGCTACATGCGCGGATGGTGCCGGGGCCGTGTTTCGGCGGCCATTATCGGCATTGCCGTGCTGATTGACCTCTATGGGGTCGACAAGCGCTATGTATCGCACGACAGCTTCACCGAAGTGACCGCCTCGACGCCTGAATTCACGCCGGACGCCATTGACAGCGCCATACTTCAGGATACCTCATATTACAGGGTCATGGATATTCCCGGTTTCGAGGCTCCTGACCGCTCGTATTTTCACAAGATGATCGGCGGATACCACGCCGCCAAGCTCAACCGCTACGAGGATATGATACAGCGCCGGCTGGGCATCGTTGCGCACGCGGGATATTACCCCGAGCTGCGTATCGACAGCGTTGCCGAGTCGTATCCGGCCGAATCGCAGGATGTCGTGCGTCAGCTGCGCGCCGGTTACCGGGCGCTTGACATGCTCAATGCCCGGTACATCATCACCGGCGATCCGCAGCAGCCCCTGCTTGTGAATCCGTATGCCCTGGGCAATGCCTGGCTCGTCGATTCGATCAGCTATGTGGATGGTGCCGATGCCGAGATGAAGGCACTCGAAAGTCTCGATCCGGCCAAGGCGGCCGTGGCTGACCGGCGCTTCTCACAGACTCTCGGGCAGGTTACGGGGTCACTCGCCCCCGGCGACACCATCATGCTTACCGGATACACGCCTAACCGCGTAAGCTACGTCAGCGATACCCGCTCGCCTGCCATCGGAGTGTTCTCCGAGGTTTGGTTCCCGTGGGGGTGGAAAGCTACGATCGACGGCAAGCCCGTCGAGCTTGGCCGTGTCAACTACATACTGCGCGCTCTGGCTGTTCCTGCCGGCCGTCATGAGATAGTGATGACCTTCGATCCGGATTCGCTTCATCTTACAGGTGCGGTGGCCTATGCCTGTGTGTCGATAATCTATCTGCTGCTTTTGGCGGCTGTCTTCGTTGAATACCGCCGCCGGTGGGCCTGATAGAGTCATACAAGCGTCTGCGGCACTCGATGGGTTTCGGGGTGCATTCGCCTTCGGCCTACCGCTATGTGCGCGAGGTCTTGCGCCTGCCGCGCGGCATGGCTTATTATGCATATGCGACGCTTCCGGCCACCCCGGCGGCAGTCGACAGCCGTCTGCTATACCGTGTGGCGCTGGATCTGCAGCCGGCCACCTTTGCCGTGGCCTGCGCTGATCCCGATCAGCGCAGGGCTATCTGTGATGTGGTCCGCGCGGCCTCTCCCGAAGCGACGGCTGCTCCGTCCGGAGCTCCGCGGGCCGATCTGGTCGTGGTGTGCGGCGATGCCGATACCGATATGGACTTCCGTGTGGCCGTCGCGCGGCCTGCGTGGCATCCGCTTGTCGGGCGCCGCGAATGCCGCGGGGGCACAGGCCATATCTATCGCAGCGCTTCGGCCGCGATCATCCGTGAGGACCGGAATGTGCCGTTTCAGGTGTTCGGAATTTCTTTCTGATACTTTGTCAACCGCGTCTGCGAAAAGAGCTAAGATAGCCATTATGGCTGATTTAGCTTCGTCAGGCTTGAAAAAATCCATAGAACTCGCATAAAAGGATAAAATTGTGGCATTTTTTAGCAAAATAATGTTAAATCATTGCCTTATAGATACAATTTCTTAAAATATGTATTATCTTTGCTCAAAAGAATACACAATATATACTAAAAAACTCACTTTATATCGTACACATGGAAAAAATAGACAATCTCGACAGAAAAATTTTGCAGATCGTCATGCGTAACGCTCGCATTCCGTCAAAGGATGTGGCGGTGGCCTGCGGCGTATCACGCGCGGCCATCCATCAGCGCATACAGCGTCTGATCGAACTTAACGTCATAACCGGCTCGGGTTATCATGTCAACCCGAAGGTTCTCGGTTATACGACATGTACTTATATCGGAGTGAATCTCGAGCGTGGCGCTATGTATCGGGATGTCGTCCCCGAATTCGAAAAGATTCCCGAGATTGTGGAATGTCATTTCACCACTGGTCCCTACACGATGCTGATAAAACTTTATGCCCGCGACAACGAGCATCTGATGGATCTGCTCAACAACAAGATACAGATGATTCCCGGCGTGACCGGTACGGAGACTCTCATATCGCTCGACCACTCGATAGCGCGGGAGATACCCACCACGGTGAATATCTGAAAGTATTAGAGTTCATATAAGGTTGCGTACGATCCACCACACAATTATCATAAGGAGTACTGCAACTATAACCGACGGCCTGACGAGAACTTCACGCCACCGCCGCGGAGCCGATAAGTATAGGGCGGCCAGAGGGATAGCAAAAAACAGGGCCGCATTGTAGCGCCAGGCGGCGTCAAAGCGTCCGTGCATGATGGAATACAGGGCACGCTGAGACCCGCACCCCGGACAATCAAAGCCCGTAAGTCTGTGGAACAGACACTGCGGGGCCGGCGACGTGGCCGGGTCGTGTGCCCATAGGTATATTAAATAAGCGACCACGCTGATGACAGCAGTGGTCGCTAATATTTTGCGCGCTGTGCTCACGGCGTCCGGATGATCAGAAGAAGAAGACCATGCCCAGCGGTGCTGTGACTAACGCGAAGACGATGGCGAAAATCAGGAGCCACTCGGTTGTTACGGACAGTCGCTGAGCACCGGTAAGGTCACCTGCGTTGTAGCGCGACGATGACATGGCGCCGGTGATGATGGCCACGAGGGCTATCGGCGAGCAGCACAGCACCGTCAGCAGTATCGACCACCCCATGAATGTCGGTGGACGGCCTGCATTTTGATTGCGTGCGGTATCCGCGGACGGTGGCGGGGGAGGCGTGGGCTGCGTTTCGGCGAAGAGCGAAGCCGTTGCCGGTGCTTTCGAGGCCGGCAGCCATCCAGGCAGTCCTTCGTACCACACTGGCGTGTCAGGCCCGATCGACATGACCCGCAGCTGTTCGGGATCATAGGGCCCCTGCTGCATTCCGTTGAGATGGATCCAGATTTTCATGCGCCGGAGATCAGAAGAATTTTGTTTCCTTGCCGAGAATATCGCTCAGCAGGTTGTTGGCCAGACGCGATGCGCCCAGGCGGAAGTATTCGTTGGTGAGCCATTGTTCGCCCAGGACTTCCTTGACAAGGGTATAGTATTTGACGGCATCCTCCGTGGTAGCTACTCCGCCGGCGGCCTTGAAGCCTACCTGTGTTCCGGTAGCTTCGTAATACTCCTTGATGCACTGGCACATGATGTATGCCGCTTCGAGCGATGCTCCGGGGAATTCCTTGCCAGTGGATGTCTTGAGAAAATCTGCACCGGAAAAGAGTGACAGGATCGAGGCTTTCTTGATGTTGGCGGCAGTCTTGAGGGCTCCTGTCTCGAGGATGACTTTCAGACGGGCGTCGCGGCAAGCCGCTTTCTGCTCGATGATCTCGTCGCATACGCCTTCATAGTCCCCGTCGAGGAAATTGCCTACATTAAGTACGATGTCGATTTCGTCGGCACCACCGTCGACAGCCAGGGCCGTCTCGGCGATCTTGACTTCATTGAACGACTGAGATGAGGGGAACGCGCCCGAGACGCAGGCTATGTCTACTTTTGATACGTCGAGTACGGCACGGACTACCGGTGCGAAGTTGGGATACACGCAGATTGCGGCCACATTGTTCAGCATCGGATATTCTTCATCGAAGGCATTGACACGCTCGGTGAACTGCGCCACTGACTGGGGCGAGTCTGTAGCCTTCAGAGTGGTGAGGTCGATGGTATTGAACAGAAATTTATAGACTTCGGTGTTGTTGTTCTCTTCGAAGTGGTCGGCGATGATTTTTTCGACCGCGGCAGCCACAGCGGCGTCATCTTCGATGACGTTGCTCTTGCCGATGGCGTCTTGATACTTGTCGCTCATAATCTTGAATGTTAAAATGGTTTGTGTCAGTTTTGTTTGAGTTTCGGATTCTCGAGGTGCCGGCGGGAGTCACGCGCCGTCTTCTTGTCGAGATTGCGGGCGAATGCGTCGGCCAGATCGATGTCGCACTGGTTGGCGATCGCCATGACGACCCACATCACGTCGGCGAGTTCATCGGCGAGAGTGTCGGTTTCGCCGGGCTTGAACGACTGGTCGCCGAATCGGCGTGCCATTACACGCGCTACCTCGCCTGTTTCCTCCGCCAGAACGGCCATGTTTGTCAGAGGCGAGAAATAGCGTACGCCCACCGAAGTGATCCATCGGTCGACGGTCGCCTGGGCCTGGCGCAGTCCTATGTCGGCTGTCTGCGAATTATCCATATTTACTAAACGCACAAAGATACGAAAAATCTTGCTAAAAGGCGGCTTTTTTAATTTTTTTCGTCGCGGGCACCGGCAAACCGAAAAAAATATCTAACTTTGAGATCGTGAAAGTCAAGTTGTTGGTAATGGCAGTGGCGGCATGTGTGCCGGTTGCGGCGGCTCTGAGCGGGGCGTCGCTCGCATCGTACGTCGCCGATCGTTTTCGACCCTCGGCCAAGTCCGATGTGGCGCCCGCGACGTGGTGGTCTGTATCAGGTGTGCGTATGCCGGTCATTCCGGCGCAATGGTGGTATGCCGATGTGCCGGACGATGCCTATGATGAGCTTCTCGCTCCGTCGGCGCTTGCGGCAGCCCGTGATGCGTATATTCCGTGCGATGTGACGGGTGTGGATGTCGCCGGTGATGGCTGGACCATGGGGACAGCTTCTTTTGGCGGCACGGAAATCAATGCCTGGATGCCGGCTCCTGACCGTCGGGGCGACCTGGCACGCCGGATGATGTATATGGCGCTGATGTATCCGCAGAGGTTATGGCGGGGTCACGGAGCGATGCTCTTTGAGGACGGAGGCTGGCCGCTTCTGCGTCCGCTCGGCATGGAACTGCTGTTGAGGTGGCACCGTGCGGACCCGGTAGACGACCGCGAGCGTGCCGAGAATTCGCAGCAGGGTAGTCGCCAGGCCAATCTGAATCCGTTCGTGGAGTATCCGCAGCTTGCCGAGTATCTTTGGGGTGAACATGCCGGCGAAGATTTCGGCCTTCCTGGTGATCCGCCCGTAGTGCCTGACCCGCCGAATCCTCCGGTGTCACCCGATCCGCCTGTGGTGCCTGTGACACCTGTGGCCCTCAAGGGGGGCTATTCTGTTGCTGCCGACAATGTTGTATGGTTCACATCACCATATGTGGCGTCTGACGCGGTCTGGTCGATTGACGGCCTGGCGGTGGAAGCCGACTGTATGAGCCTTTCGGATATAGGAGTGGGGGTACACGAACTTAAATTCAGCAGTCCTTCGGGCTGTGGTGCCGTTAAGATAGAGATACGCCCATGAAGCCGATCGTACCGATATCATTATGTCTTGTGCTTGTGGCGTGTTCGTCGGAGCCCTCGGAGCCGTCGGATCGTCCGGGTTCGGTCCCCGGCCAGGGCGGTGGTCCCGGCCAGGCAGCCGACGCTGTACTTGCCGAGGCTCTTGCCGACGGACGCCAACGGGTTGTTACACCGGATGTAACATTTTTCTATGATAATTGCGGAACGATTTTCGGCCGTTCCGAAACAGGAAGTCTTTATTGTGTGGATATCGCCGACGGAAGTCGTGTCGATTTCAATCCCAAATCCGAGTCGCTGAGTATCAATGGGGAAATTATATCAGTGAAGTCCGTTGAGCTTGCCAAGAAGACTGATTCCACGTCATGGTGGGTGATAGAACTTGCAGAGTCATCCGACGAACGTGTAATATTTGTCACAAATTTCTAACGTATTTGTAACTTGGCTAAACTTTTTGCCACCCGGGGGTGTTATATAGGCAAAACACACACATGCCAAGCGCTGATCGCATCCCCGGCAGGTCCGGAATAGAAATTCCATCATGAGGCTGAAAGTGCTACAGGACTGGCCAGAGCAAGAAACGACAGCGACAGAGAAGAAACAGCATTCCTTCTATGACGATTGCGGACTCCCAAGCGCAGGAAGCCCGCAATCGTCGTATATGAGGTTTGTCAATAGAGAAAGGCGGATAGGATTTTGAGAGTTGTAAGGAGCCGATATTCAGCTTTTGTGCAGGTAAAGCAGGGCTGATACGGCGAGGTCATATACCCGGGAGCCGAGGCCCTGGATAGTACCGGCTGCGACGGGCGAAAGCAGTGAGCGCTGTCGGAAATCCTCGCGTGCCGCGATATTCGACAGATGAACTTCGATCACCGGTATGCCGATGGTGGCCACGGCGTCGGCCAAAGCTACTGATGTGTGGGTATACCCCCCGGCGTTGAGTATGATGCCGTCGACGGGTTCGTCGCCGTAGGCAGCTTCATGAAGGTAGTCTATCAGGTCGCCCTCGTGGTTGGACTGCAGCCACAGAAACTGCTCGGTCGGGAAGCTGTCGCCGATACGTTCCGCTATCTCGTCAAGTGTCTCGGTGCCGTAGATTTCAGGCTGCCGGCGCCCAAGCAGATTGAGGTTAGGACCATTGAGAATCAGTATCTTCATTTCTGGGTGACATTTACTTTGATTGTCGGCGGCAACTCGCGGTTACGGGTCTCTACCGCTTCGACAACTACGTGGGCCAGATGGGTGAATGCCTGGGAGGCCGGATTGGATGTGTCGGCCACCACGGGCAGTCCGGCGTCATTGTGGTCGCCTACGGAAGCCACGAGCGGTATACGGGCCAGGACCGGGACGCCGTATTCGGCGGCCACGCGGTCGACGTTGGCGTCGTTGCCGAAAATGTAGTAACGCTCGTCGGGGTGCTTTTCGGGAGTGAACCAGGCCATGTTGTCGACGATGCCGAGCACCGGTACGTTGATTTTAGGCTCGCGGAACATGGCGATACCCTTGCGCGCGTCGGCCAAAGCGACTTCCTGAGGAGTGGTCACGACCAGGGCGCCGGTGATACCGAGGGTCTGTACCAGTGTCAGATGTATGTCGCTCGTGCCGGGAGGCATGTCGATCAGGAAATAGTCGAGCTCGCCCCAGTCGGCCTGTTCGATGAGCTGGCGCAGCGCGTTTGATGCCATTGATCCGCGCCACAGGGCAGCTTTGTCAGGTTCTATCACCAGGCCGATCGACAGTAGTTTCACCCCGTAGCGCTCAACGGGAATTATGAGTTGGCGCCCGTCGACTTCGTGCATGTACAGTTGTTCGTCCTCGATGCCGAACATGCGGGGAACGGACGGCCCGAAGATGTCGGCGTCGAGCAGCCCTACGCGGTAGCCTTCGGCTGCGAGAGCCACGGCCAGATTGGCGGCGACGGTCGACTTACCCACACCGCCCTTGCCCGAGCTTACACCGATGATATTGCGCACACCCGGAAGAACGGGCTGGGTTTCCGCGGCGGCTGTCGGTTGCGGTGTCTTGACGCGGATATCGGGCTCGGCCTCGGGCGAGGCAAACGCGTGAATCGCCGCCTGTGCGCTTTTTACTACAGATTTGATGAACGGATCGGTAGCTTTGTCGAATATGAGCGAGAAACTTACGCGGTTGCCGTCGATACGCATGTCGTCCTCTACCATGCCGGCATCGACTATGTTCTTCTGGCTGCCGGGGTATTTGACGTTGCGCAGTGCGTCGAGTATGAGGTTGGGATATAGTGTGGTTGCCATCTTTGTGTCAGGATTTGCTCAGTACGGGAGCGAGATCGCCCTGCTGGATGTATCCGCGCGAGTACGAACGGTAAGTGTCGTGTTCGAATTCTTCTTCGGGTTCGGTCAGAGGGGTGTCGTGCCCCAGCCGCCATACCAGATATTTAATGGAGAGGCCGCGGGCGAGCCACTGCGACTCATAGTGCGTCCGGATTCCGAGAATGGGATCGTCGTCCATGCCCGCATGGTACAGGTCGGGTGTGTCGGTGATTATCTCAAGCGAGTTGAGCTGCGCCATTGCCCGGGTATAGCTGTAAAGGAACGGACTGTCGGTCTTGAGTTTTACCAGTGCGTCGGAGCTGCAGACCCGGCGGTAAAGCTGCATGAAGCGGGTGCCGGTCAGGCGCTTGTTGGCCTTTTTCATCTGTGGGTCGGGGAAGGTGATCCACAGTCCGGAAATCTCGCCGGGGGCGAAGAAAGCCTCAAGCAGTTCTATTGATGTGCGCAGAAAAGCGACATTACGCAGTCCCAGATCGCGTGCGCGCGTGGCTCCGGCGTGCATGCGGGCTCCCTTGATATCAATGCCTATGAAGTTGCATTCGGGAAAGAGTTGTGCCAGGCCGACGGTATACTCGCCTTTGCCGCAGCCGAGTTCCACCACAATGGGGCGGTCGTTGCCGAAGAATCCGGTGCCCCAGCGGCCCTTGAGCGGAAATGAGTCGAAACCTTCGTCGCGCAGGCGCCCATAGGGATACTGGAACACCAGGTCGATGGTGTTCATCTCGGCGAATTTGCTAAGTTTGTTCTTTCCCATCAGTTTTTGGCGATTTTTAGCGAAGCGGAGCGTCCGTCGGACATTACAGCGCCGACGAGGAACACCTTGTCGGCCGAACCCGCGGTGTCGAATTGAGCGCGGCCTTCGGCAGCATCGGCCTCGGCGAGCAGCAGCCCTCCGACATTGTAGAGACTTACACGCCGCAGTTCAAGTCCGGTAGCCTCGATGACGAGGAGATCGCCTTCGAAGCGTGCCCGCAGAGTCTCGCCGGCGGCTTCATCGAGGATGTCCTCGACGCCGCTCACACCGAAAATAGCGAAATTCTGCCACTGGTCGGCGGCGCGGTAGTCGTTCTCGCCTGCGTCGGGTACCTGTAGGATTACATTGGGCTGGTCGACCCCTCTCCATACTTCCGAACCCGTAGCGGGTGGCGTGACGGCTGAAATGTTGATACGTTGCAGCCCGGTCATTTCTTCCATGGCTCCGTCGCCGATATATTCGAGCGACGAAGGCAGGGTGATGGTCTTCACCTGCGACATTCCGTGCATGGCGTGGTCGCCGATATACACGACATTGTCGTGCATTATCCCGACCGTGTCAAGCGCGGTATTTTTTGCATAGGCCAGATCCGGAACGGAGTCGGTCTGTCCGGAAAGAACGAGTTGTTTCAGCGCCGGACAGTCGAATACGATGCCGCGGCCTATCCAGGCGGCATTGCCCAGATTGAGCGACTCGAGCATAGGCATCTTTGCGAATGCCCAGTCGCCTACGCCGTCGAGAACCGGGCAAGCCGAAAGGTCGGCCTCGTGCATGCCGGCTGCGAGAAACGCCTCGTCGCCGATTTCGGTCAGGGCATTGCCGAATGTAAATTCGGCCAGGGCGGTGCAGTCGGCGAAAGACCGGCGGCCGATCGAGGTGATATTAGCGGCGCCTTTCACCGCTGCGAGTTTGTGGCAGTCGGAGAAGGCGTAGTCCGACACTTCGACCGGTACGGTCAGTGTGACGCTTTCCAGCGAGGGACAGCCAGCGAAAGCCGATTCGCCGATGGCTGATGCCGCAATGCTGGCGCTCTTAAGGGCCGGGCATCCGCTGAACACGCCGTGCCCCATAGTCCGTACGTTCGAGGGGACCGAGATAGCTTCGATGGCGGAGCCTGCGAAAGCTGCGTCGCCGATAGTAAGATCGCCTTTTGCCGGCAGCAGCAGCTCGCGGATGTTTGAGCCTGTGAATATGCGGGCAGGTATGTGGCCCGCGGGGTGAGTCGAAATTCCGCGCAGGCGCTGGCCTGTGCTGGCTTCAATGGTGGCGCCCGAGAGATCGAGGCTGGCCAGCCGGGGCATCTTCGTGTCGATGAATTCGAGATCGTAGGCGTTCACAGGACCGGAAACGGACATTTCGGTCACTTCGGCGGGATTCTCGATCAGCGATGAAAGCAAGCCTGCCGCGGCCGGAGTCACGGTGACGGCGCTTTTCGAGACAAAGGCGGCCGCCAGAACCGTAAGAAGAGATATTATATACCTGGTCATTTTGTGTCGTTAATTCTTTAGCGGATTATGCTTGGATACTGCAAAGTTAGCACTTTTTTGCCACTCGGCAAAGATTCTGCGGACCAATTTGCTGATCAGTCCGTCAGGCCGGATCGGGCGACGAAAGCGGCCGCTTCCGGATCGAGAGCTTGCAGCGGAGTCATGACGAAGGGGCGCAGGGCTGCGCGCGGGTGAGGGAGCTGCAGGCGCGGGTGGCGGAAAAGGCGCCGGTCGATGTCGATGATGTCGATGTCGATGCGGCGGTCGGCGTATGAGCCGTCGGCGAGCCGGTGGGGCGAATCGGGTGCGATTTCGCGCTCGATGGCCCGGGTGATGTTGAGTACGGCAAGCGGGTCGGCGCCGAAAGTGTCGGTGAGCACGAGCAGGCCGCGGTTGATGAAAGGATTCGGCGACTCGTAGCCCCACGGCTCGCTTTCGATGTAGTCTGACAGTTCGACACGCTTGGCCTGAAGGCGTGAGGCAACCAGGGCGGCCGCCCGGCCTATCGTGGCCTTGCGGTCGCCCTGGTTGGAGCCTATGTTGAGGTGGATGCGGTGCATCGCAGTGCGCTTAGAGCGACGTGCGCGCCACTTCGACCTCTTCGAAGCCTTCGACTATGTCGCCGACCTTAATGTCGTTGAATCCGGCGATCGAGAGACCGCAGTCGTAGCCCGAGGAGACTTCCTTCACGTCGTCCTTGAAGCGCTTGAGCGAGCCGAGCTCGCCGGTGTAGCGCACGATGCCGTCGCGTATGAGGCGCACGCGGCTCGAGCGCTTGATCTTGCCTTCGCGGACGATGGCGCCGGCGATGGTGCCGACCTTGCTGATGTGGTAGGTCTCGAGCACTTCGGCCGAGCCGGTGATCTCTTCCTTGATCTCGGGAGCGAGCATGCCGGCCATGGCGTCCTTGACTTCCTCGATGGCCTGGTAGATGACCGAATAGAGACGGATCTGGATGCCTTTGCTCTCGGCGGCGCGGCGTGCGGCGATCGAGGGGCGCACCTGGAAGCCTACGATGATGGTGTGGTCATCGGCCGAAGCGAGTGTGACGTCGCTCTCGGAGATCTCGCCCACGGCCTTGTGGATGACGTTGATCTGGATCTCTTCGGTGGAAAGCTTGATCAGCGAGTCGCTCAGAGCCTCGATGGAGCCGTCGACGTCGCCCTTGACGATGATGTTGAGTTCGTGGAAGTTGCCGATGGCGCGGCGGCGTGCGATTTCCTCGAGAGTCAGGCCCACCTGGGTGCGCAGACCCTGCTCGCGCTGAAGCTGCTCGCGCTTGGACGCGATCTCACGTGCTTCCTGCTCGGTGTCCATGACGTTGAAGGTGTCGCCGGCCTGCGGAGCGCCGTTGAGACCAAGGATCAGGGCCGGGGTGGCGGGACCGGCTTCCTTGATGCGCTGGTTGCGCTCGTTGAACATGGCCTTGATGCGGCCGTAGTGGTTGCCGGCCAGCACGATGTCGCCTACGCGCAGTGTGCCGTTCTGCACGAGCACGTTGGCCACATAGCCGCGGCCCTTGTCGAGAGTCGACTCGATGATGGTGCCGGTGGCCTTGCGGTCGGGGTTGGCCTTGAGGTCGAGCATTTCGGCCTCGAGGAGCACTTTCTCCATCAGTTCCTCCACGCCGATGCCTTTCTTGGCCGAGATGTCCTGCGACTGGTACTTGCCGCCCCATTCTTCGACGAGGTAGTTCATGGCGGCCAGTTCCTCCTTGATCTTGTCGGGGTTGGCGTGCGGCTTGTCGATCTTGTTGATGGCGAACACTATGGGCACGCCTGCGGCGGCTGCGTGGTTGATGGCCTCGACGGTCTGCGGCATGACGTTGTCGTCAGCTGCCACGATGATGATACAGAGGTCGGTGACCTTGGCGCCGCGGGCACGCATGGCGGTGAATGCCTCGTGGCCCGGGGTGTCGAGGAAGGTGATGTGGCGGCCGTCGGGCAGTGTGACGGAGTACGAGCCGATGTGCTGGGTGATGCCGCCGGCCTCGCCCGCGATGACGTTGGCCTTGCGGATGTAGTCGAGCAGCGATGTCTTGCCGTGGTCGACGTGGCCCATGACGGTCACGATCGGCGGACGCGACACGAGATCCTCCTCGGAGTCTTCCTCCTGATGGATGGCGTCGGCCACTTCGGCCGACACGTATTCGGTCGTGAAGCCGAATTCGTCGGCCACGATGTTGATGGTCTCCGCGTCGAGGCGCTGGTTGATCGACACCATCACGCCCAGGTTCATGCACGTGGCGATGACCTGGTTGATGGGGACATTCATCATGATGGCAAGATCGTTTGCGGTAACGAACTCGGTCAGTTTCAGTATCTTGTTCTCTTCGGCTTCGGCTGCGAACGCCTCGCGTGTGCGTTCGGCGTTGGCCTCGCGCTTCTCCTTACGCCACTTGGCGGCCTTCTTGAGGCCCTTGTCCTTGGCGGTGAGGCGGGCGAGGGTTTCCTTTACCTGCTTCGAAACATCCTCCTCCGACACTACCGGAGCGACGGGACGGCGCTGCTGCTGGCCGCGCTGGTCCTTGCCGCGTCCCTGGCGGTTCTGGTCCTTGCCGCGTCCCTGGCCCTGATTCTGGCCGCCCTGGTTCTGACCCTGGCGGTCGTCGGCCTGGCGTCCGGCCTTTTCGATGTCGACCTTGTCCTTGCCGGCGATGCGCTTGCGTTTCTTGCGGTCGCCCTGGGCTTCACCGGGCTTGCCGCCGCGGTGGTCGTCCTTGCCCTTTTTCTTGGGGCGGGTATTCTGGTTGATTGCCGAGAGGTCGATCTTGCCCACGATGTTGAGCGACACCGCAGGGCGCGGAGTCGAGGGCTGGAACACCTCTTCTGCCGCCGGTGTATCGGCTTTGGTATCAACAGGTGCCGTTTCCGCCTTGGGAGCTTCCGCCTTGGGAGTTTCGGGCGCTTTCGGCTGAGCTTTGGGCGCCTCGGCGGGTTTGGTCTCGGCCTTGGGCTGTTCGGGCTTTGGTTCCGGCTTCACTTCGGCCTTAGGCTCGGGTTGGGGTTCCGGCTTGGGCGTTTCGGGAGCCTTTGGCTCGGGCTTTGGTTCCGGTTTGGGCTCGGCCTTGGGCTGCGGAGCGGGCTTGGGTTCGGGTTTGGGAGCAGGCTTCGGCTCTTCGGGCTTCTTGATCACGGGCTTTCCTTCGCTGTCCAGCTCGAGCTTGCCTAAGATGCGGGGAGTGGGAGTGGAGTCGGTGGCGGGTGTCAGCACTTCCGGGGCCTTGGGAGTCTCCTCCCGTGCAGGCGTACGGGGCGTCTGGCGCGCGGCCTGCGTCTGGCCGAATTTGTTCTTGAGGTCCTTGTCGGGCATGAATTTCTTGGCCAGCAGATCGATGATGTCGTCCTCGACGCGCGTGTTCGGACTTTCCTCGATGCTGATCCCTTTTTCGCTCAGGTAGCTGAAGACTGTGGGCAGGGCCACGTTCAGTTCCTTTGCGATAGTGCTGATTTTAGTTTTCGCCATATAGTAGGGTTTTCGTTTTACTTATTTTTGTCTTTGCCGCCCCGTGCGGGCGGCGTGGTTAGCAGTATGCGCCCCGCGGCGGGGGCGGAGCCGGGCATCAGTCCTCGAACTCGGCCTTGAGGACGGCGATGACGTTGTCGACGGTCGATTCCTCGAGGTCGGCCTGCTCGATGAGCATCTCGCGGGGAGCGTTGAGCACGTTCTTGGCCGTGAGGCAGCCGATATTCTTGAGGGCCTCGATGACCCACTCGTCGATCTCGTCCTTGAATTCGTCGAGGTAGATGTCCTCTTCGACGGTCTCCTCCGTGTCGCGGTAAACGTCGATGACGTAGCCGGTGAGCATTGATGCGAGCTTGATGTTGAGGCCGTTCTTGCCGATCGCGAGCGATACTTCCTCGGGACGGAGGATCACCTCGGCCTTCTTTTCGTCCTCGTCGATGCGGATCGATGTGATCTTGGCGGGCGACAGGGCGCGCTGGATGAAGAGCGACGGGTTGGCCGTGTAGTTGATCACGTCGATGTTCTCGTTGCGCAGCTCGTGCACGATGCCGTGGATTCGCGAACCCTTCACGCCGACGCATGCGCCTACGGGATCGATGCGGTCGTCGTAGCTCTCGACGGCGATCTTGGCGCGTTCACCCGGGATGCGGGCCACGGCGCGGATGTTGATCAGGCCGTCGTGGATTTCGGGCACTTCAAGCTCGAAGAGGCGGCGCAGGAACTGCTCGTTGGTGCGCGATACGGTGATCTTGGGATTGTTGTTCTTGTTGTCGACGTTGGCGATGACGGCGCGCACGGTCTCGCCCTTGCGGAAGAAGTCGCCGGGGATCGACTCGCTCTTGGGGAGCAGCAGCTCGTTCTTGTCGTCGTCGAGCAGGAGGGTCTCGCGCGACCAGGTCTGGTACACCTCGCCGCTGACGAGCTCGCCTTCGAGTTCCTTGAACTTGTTGTAGACGGCCTCTTTCTGCAGATCGAGGATCTTCGACTGCAGGGTCTGGCGCAAGGTCAGGATGGCGCGGCGGCCGAATTTCTCGAAGAAGATCTCCTTGGTGTGTTCCTCGCCTACTTCGGCTTCGGGGTCGTTGTCGGCGCGGGCGTCGCTGAGCGAGATTTCCAGGTTGGGGTTGGCCACTTCCCCGTCGGGCACTACGGTCAGGTTCTGGAAGATCTGCACGTCGCCTTTGTCAGGGTTAAGGATCACGTCAAGGTTCTCGTCGGTGCCGAACATCTTGGCCAGCACGTTGCGGAACGACTCTTCGAGCACGCTGATCATTGTTTCCTTGTCGATGTTCTTGAGTTCCTTGAACTCGGCGAACTGCTCGACCATATTGGGGGTTTCCTCTTTCTTTGCCATGGGGAAGTATGCTTATTTGAAATTAATTACGTATTCTACTGACTTGCATTCCGCGGGATCGAAAATCTGCGGCTGCATCTCGATGACGGGGCGCTTGGCGCCTTCGGGTTTCACTTTCACGGGCACTTCGACGGTGAAGCGGCCGTCGTCGCCGACTGAGGTGAGGATGCCCCGGAGCTTGCGGCCGTCGCGTGTGAGCACCTGTACTTCGTTGCCGATGTTCTTCAGATACTGGCCGCGCACCTTGAAGGGGGCTGTCAGGCCGGCCGAGCCGACTTCGAGCTCGTAGTCCTCGGTGTCGCGGTCGAAGACCTCCTCGATGCGGCGTGTGAGCGCCGCGCATGTGTCTATGTCGATGCCCTGGGGCGAGTCGATCTCGACGGTGATCTCGTTGGCCGGGGTCACGCGCACGTCGACCACGAACATATCCGTGCCGGCTATGGCGTCCTCGACCGTGCGTTTCAGTAATTCTTTATCTATCATTTTGCCTGATTAAGCGGTAAACCTTTATTATCAGTTGGCTTAAACAAAAGGAGGAAGCCCTGCGGGCCCCCTCCAACTCGTTGAAGTATTGCAAAGTTACGAAAAAATTCTCACACAACCGTGATTTTTAACACCGCAAGTGATTTGTTAAGTATTTTTAACTCAACTTGTCCACCTTGCAGTATCCGGACCAATAGCTGTCGCGGCCTTTTGCCCTGTGGCTTATTCGGCGATCTCCACGTCGAATACCAGCACCTGGTTGGGGCCGATCACGTCGGGAGCCTCAACGCCGTAGGCCAGTTCGGCGGGGATGTAGATGGTGCCCTTGCCGCCCTTGCCGATGAGTTTCAGACCCTCGGCGAAGCCGGGAATGACGCCGGCAGGTGCCAGAGGCACGGCCTCGGTCTGCTGGTCGAATACGGTGCCGTCGATGAGCATGCCCTTGTAGATGACGTTCAGCGGAGCGTTGTCGGCGATGCCGGTGGTGTCGCCAACCACCTCAACGGTGTAGAGGAGGCCGCTCTCGGTTTCCTTCACGCCCGCTTCGGCGCGCTTCTTGTCGAGGAAGGCCTTGCCGCTGATGGCGTTCTGCTGGGCTTCGGGCGAATTTGAGCGTTCGGCGAGCTCCTTTTTGTGCTGCAGTTCGCTGGCGCGTGCCATGGCGCCGCTGAACGTGTTGCTAAGCTCGCGCAGCTGGCTCATGTCGACGGAGTCGGCGTTGAATGCGTCGATGAAGTTCGACAGCACCAGATTGCGGTCGACGGGCACGCCCATTTCTTCGAGCTGCTTGATTTCCTGCAGCATCTTCATGCCGACCTGCAGACCCATGGCGAGGCCCTCGGAGTCGCCCTGCGAGAATGCCATGCGCACGCCCTTGATCATCTCGTCGCGAGTGTTGTCGTTCTGATGTTCGGGATTGAAGTTGCGGAAGTCGGTCAGCACGTAGCCGCCTACCATGGCGCCGTAGATGCGCGATACGGAGTCGGAGTATTCCTTGCTTACCTCGCTCTCGCCGGCAGCGCCGGCATTTTTGTTCGAGCATGCGCCCATGGCCAGCATGGCTACGGCAGCGACGCCCAGAATAACTTTTTTCATATTGTTCTGATATTTTTATTGTTTTATTTCACTTACTTCGACCGTGAAGTCCAGGGCGGCGTTGCCCGGGATGTGGCCCGGCACGCCTGCGGCGCCGTAGCCCTTGTCGGCCGGTATCACCAGGCGGTAGCGTCCACCCGTCTGCATCAGCCTGAGACCTTCGCTGAATCCGCTCACCAGCTCGCCTACCGGGAGTCCGACGGGCTCATCCGTCGAGTCGAACACGAAGCCGTTGGAGAAGCGGCCCGTATAGCGGGCCATCACCGTCGACGAGTCGGTGGGGAAGTCGCCCGAGCCGGCCTGTTCGGTGACCACTACCACGCCCGATGGCAACTGTCGCGCGCCCGGCAGCGCGGCCACGCTGTCGATGAACGCCTGCTGCGATGCCGCGGTGAGACTGTCGGGTATCACCGGGCGGCGCGATGCTACGAACGCGCTTATGTAGGCGTCGGCCTGGCGCGGAGTCATGGACGCCTCGGCGCCGCGCACTATGTCGGCGAAAGCGGCCAGGAATTTCTCGCGGTCGACTGCGGCGTCGAGCGTCGAAAGATCGGCCAGCACGTTGACGATCGACGGTGCCATGTAGCATGCCACCGCTTCCGAGAGCGTGTCGAGCTGGGCCGGAGTCGGCGCCGGAGCCGCTGTCTGTGCACCGGCGGCCGGAGCCACGGCCAGCACGGCCAGCAGCGCGGCTGTCTTGGTCAGTTTCATTTGCCTACTACTTCGAGGAGTGTTACGTCGAAGATCAGCGTCTGGTTGGGGCCGATGCCCGGCACGCCCTGCGCGCCGTAAGCCAGATTGGCGGGGATGTAGAGGCGCCACTGCGAGCCGGCCTTCATCATCTGCAGGGCTTCGACCCATCCGGGGATCACCTGGGTCACGCCGAAAGTGGCGGGTTCGCCGCGCTCCTCGCTCGAATCGAACACGGTGCCGTCGATCAGCTTGCCCGTGTAGTGCACCACCACGCGGTCGGTGGCTGTGGGCTGTGCGCCGTCGCCCTCCTTCAGCACTTCGTACTGCAGGCCCGAGGGGGTCACTTTCACTTCCTCGCGCTTGCCGTTGGCGTCGAGGAAGTCGCGGCCGGCCTTGGCGTTGGCCTCAGAAGCCACCTTTGCTTCCTCCTGCTGGCGGGCCTCAAGCTGCTGGAAATATTCCTGGATTACCTGCTTGGCCTCGTCATATGTCATCTTGGGCTGGGCGCCGTAGAACACTGCGGCCACGCCGTCGGCGAAACTGTCGACATCGATCTTGTCGATACCCGAGGCGCGGAAATTATTGCCCATGCTCAACCCCAGTGCATAGCTGAGGCGGTCGAAATCTTTCTGTTCCATTATCGTCGTATTTTTAATAATTAGCGGAAACGTCGCGGCAAAGTTACTCACTTGTCGCCAACAATCCAACTAAATAACATTTTTTATACCGTCAGGGTTGCACCGCAGGCGCTTTCCGCGGGGGCAGTCAGCACGGCATCCTGGATGCGCTGGCGAGGACGCCTGCGTTCTCTGCTTTGCAGACCGACTTCGTCGGTTGGCCTGTTTTGCGGTGCGAGTTTGGCGGAGGGGTAAAAAAGCTGCGCGAGGATGGTCCCCGCGCAGCTGATTATCAATTCTTAATTTTCAATTTTTCATTTTGCATTGACAACGACCTTGACGGCGGTGTTGCCCTGGCGGCGGATGTAGAGGCCGGGAACGAGCTCG
>CABRGT010000006.1 GCA_902470475.1 uncultured Porphyromonadaceae bacterium
ATTCTTCCGACAAATCGATAATTTTGCACTTGCCAGTTGAGAGTAGGGTATCCACGATACCCATTTTCTTCATATATTTTTGGGCAATCTCTACCATAATCCGGTCATCAACCTTGTCTTTATCGTTGGCATGGAAGTTCAGGGAAATATGCCCGACCGGATTTTTCAAGTCCGGATTCAAGGCGAGATTATCTTCAAAAGAAGCGATAATTCCATTTCGCCCTTCTATTGTAGATACATCTTTACAGTCTATAAGACGCCATTCATTACAGGGCATGCCGTCGGGATTATCCTTCTTTCGGCGGGTGACATAATCGACGCAACCGCCAAAACTTCCGCCTTTTGTTATCTTGCCCATCATACGCTGTCGGGTGTATTACGATAGACTTTTATCAGTGAAAGGACAAAATCCTTGCACTGAATTATCTCTCTGTATGTACGGACAATCTGTTCCTCCGAGGCACCACCTTTTAGAATGGCGCCGACAAATTTTGCCGTGCGATTGAGATTTTCGGCGATTCCCTGAAGGTCGCGGATTGCCTTGACATCTCTTGGCGTGAGCCTTTCCACGACTTTACAATGCAATGCCGACTGCCGGATATATTCTGAGCGGTTGAGCCCTGCCATGAGTGTTTTGTCCATCATTACCTGATACTGGTCTATGTCGAATTTCACCGGCACCATGATGGACTTTCGTTCATCCGCCGGGAGCTTTGGGCGTCCTTTACCGGGACGTAAATTGGATTTCTTCATTGGAAATTCAGTTTGAGGTTTGTGACCATCGGGAGCGGAGGGGCGCGAGTCGTTTGAGGATTACTTGTAATACGAAAACATAAACTCGCTCCCTCCAATTCCGAACCCCTGCGATAGTTTCGTGGTGCGCGAAACTATGAGGACTATTTAGCGGTCAAAATGTAGTTGCAATCACGCACTCAGAGCTTGCGCCAGATTTCTATGTCGTCGGCATACTGTTTCAGATGTTCGGCGATGATGGCGTTGGCGTAACTACTGACGGTGGTGCCACGGTCGCCGAGGATTCTGGAAACGCGCTCAAGCCCGTCCCATAGGTCGCCCTCGATGTTCAGGGCATGGCGGTTCACCAGCTTTGTCGGCGCAAGGAATGTAGCCTTGAACTCGGCGAAGTCCGATTTGCGCTGTTGTTTGCCGATACGCTGTTGCTTCGGCTGCTCAGTTACGGCGGTTACGGCTGTTGCATTGGCTGCTGTCTGCTCGTTCTCAAACAGATTGTCAGCGTTGGCAGGTGTGGTGCTGTTAACAGCGGGATTGGAGTTGATAGAGTTATCTGATTTCATGATAAAATCGGGATTAAGAGTTGATACTTTGGATTTGGTTGCATCGGTCAACTCGGTTGACTTGGATGCAGATGTTGATGGTGCTTTTGTTGCTTTCATCACTTGCCTTGTTTGATGGTTGAACTTTGGTTGACAAGAAAATCATTCAAGTCGTTGAACTCGGAGTATAGCGTGGAGCGGTCAATCACGGTTGAGCCATATATGGCTGTCAGCTCGGCGAGTGCTGTTTGTCCGGCATTGTCGTTGTCAAGGTAGCAGTTGATAGTGGTGTAACCTTTGAGATAAGGCACAGCCTTGTTGACATTGACAGCCGAATTGAGGATGATTGCGTCGGTTCCGCTGATGATGCCGAGTGCGAGGGCAGAGAGATAATCAATGAATCCCTCGAACACGGCACACTCTGTTGACGGACCATCTCTTGACCACGGCAGATATGAGATGTTCTTGCGTCCCCGGCAACCTTTGAAATATCTGTTGCGCAGTTCCCAGCCTCCGCTGACATTCTCAAATGCCACGGCAAAATAGCTTTTGCCGTTGACGCTGTAATGAGCCTCCTTGCAGTTCGCCGTGGCGATGTGTGCCGGAATACCACGCTCTTGGAGGTATGCGACAAGTGCGCGGTGTTCCAGTGGCACGACATCAAACCGTTCCATACTCGGTGCAGAGTGTCGCTGGGGATAAGAGGAAGCGACTGTCTGCACAGATGGCACAGGATAGCAGTCCGCGATGCAGCGCATGAGATAGCGCAGGTCGGTTGACTGATACAACTCGGTTGCCAAATCTATGATGTTGCCCCCTTTGCCAATACCGAAGTCATACCAGCAGTTGAGCGTTGTCTCGACCTTGAACGATGGCGTCTGTTCCTGTCGCAACGGCGACTTATACCAGAGCCTCGTTCCTTTTCTCGCCGCCGGCTCGTGTCCGAGACGGGACAAGAAGGCGGCTAAAGGGATTGATTTAATCTCTTTTATCATGGGTTGTAAAATGTTTGGGTGAGCTGGTCTTTGGTTTGGGCCCTATTATATATGCCCTTTTCTAAACCAGACCAGAATTGTGGTTTTCAATAGTAGAAATCCGGATTGTAGATATACTCGCGGTTCTCGTAACGAATCATGCCTTTATTGTCAAGAAAGGTCTTCAAGCCCTTTACCTTGTTGTTGGAATAGGAATGACCACAGGTGGCATATCCGCTTTTGAGGGCAGCCTCGCAGTTTCGGCATCCTTTTATCGGACCGTTGGCGAATACCACGCCCAGTGCCTCGCGATGCTGTTCCTCAGTCAACTCCTTGTATGGATAAGGGTCTTTGGCTTTCTTGCCCGTCTCTGAGAAGACATATCCGCTGGCAATCTCCGGCAGTCCGTAGTCATTGACACGGAAGGCAAATGGGTCGAATTCGGCGGCACGAATCATGGCGGCACAGACCTCCGACACGGTATCATCGGTTTTGCTGCGGCTCACCTGAAGAACGGTCTCAGCCTTGTTGTTCAGTTCTGTGCCGACATGACCACGGGCGTTGTCATCGCTCTTGTTGAGATGCAGGACGGTGTGGATATGAATCTGGAACTTGTCAGTCCATTCCATCAGCTTGCCGATAAGGTCGGTGGACTCCTTGGCGCAGTTGATGTCGTACATCAGGTCGCGCACACCGTCGATGATTACAAGTCCGACATCGGGAGTGTTGATTATCGCCTGTTCGATAACTTCAAGGCGTAATGTGGGTGTAAGCTGGCGCAGGGCGGCAAATTTCAGATTCTCTGGGTGAGTGTCGGTCGGCAATTTCGCCAGTCGCAAGGCTCGTTCCATAACTTTCTGACAATGATACGGACTCTGTTCGGTATCGAAGTAGAGAATTGTGCGCTTGTCGTCGGGAAACTCGGCTGTGTAGCCCAATACCTTGCCGTTGACGAGCGATGCACCGACTATGGCAGCGACGTTGAAGGTCTTTTTGCTCTTTGCCTTACCGGTCGATGCAGAGAAGTTGCCGAGAGTGCCTATGACACTGCCGTTGGCATAGAGCACCTCCGGCGCGGTCTGAATCTCATCGGTGATTCGCAACTGCTTTTCCTCCCAGAGTTTGAGGATGTTCTCTTTCACTTCTTGCATCGGCGACCTCCCTTCTTTGATGACTGGATAAGATCGAGCGCAAGTTGTGCGTCGATAACAATTTTTCTGCCCGTTTGAGTAATGGCATCTTTGATTACGCCACTGTTCTTGATGCGATGCGCGGTTGCTTTGCTGCACTGGAGAAGTTCGCAGAGGCCTTCGATTCCATAGACGAGCCATCGCTTTGCTGTGATAGCTGCACCGTCGGGTTCGATGTTATCCTTGACATTACGGGAATCAAGTAATTCTAAAAGTTGTTCTCCGGTATACTGCCAGAGAGGAAGTTTGAGTAACTGGTCTTTTGTCATACGCAGTGTGGGATTATGTTATACTTTCCGCCCTCTGAGAGAGCGTATCCGAGTATCTCCCGGACACTGCAAAATTACAATCGGTTATGAGTGGTCTGTATGTGGATTCCTGTTCTCCACTTACTAAAACTACCCATCAGAGTATCAGGCTCTAATGGGTAGTATCATAAGGTTTCAAAAGTGGAAATTTGAGTGGTGAAAGTGGTGCGCAAGTGGTATCATGCTCGTTTTTTATGGTTTTTGAAGATTCTGTCAATCTCATCAGCATACTCCCTGCTCGACACACTGGCATCATCGCCCCGTGGATGACAATACTTCTTTTCATAGTAGCTCCACTGAATATCAAGATGAGCGAGAATATCCTCGCGCCACGCCGCTTTGTGCTTGGCCGGAACAATCTCATATAATTTCGATATGAGATAGCACGCCTTGATTTTCTGTTTTGGTCGTATCTTTATAGGTTCATGCTTACCGTGGAGATTGAGCGATGAATGGAACTGAGTCTCGGTACTATCGAAAACATCAGAGCAGATTTCATATAATTCCGACACAAGAATCATCGGGAACAGCTCTTCTTCCCATTGGCGGCATGATTTTATATTGGTCGGATTCTGTTTTGCAGGTTGTTCAGGCGCGGGATAACTGCCATTGTGAACCTGCATCTTTTGTATAAAGGTTTCTCTGCATTTCGGATGTAACTGAATTTCACATGGCGGAAAGTATCTTTCCACCGTGATAAAAATTTTGCGACAGACATTTCGCAACTCATGGTACACATCGAATGAAGGTTTCAACAGAAATTCATCATATTCAACGCTTTCCTGCAATTTCTTAAGAAATTCCCGCTTCTTTTCAAGCCATCCTTCTCGGGTATCCGCCATATGGAATTGCTCGATTTCCTGTTTGTATTTATCTATCGTCCAATCGTCAGGTACCGGGATTTTATGGCAAGCCTTTAGCGCGTACTCATAGTGAGCGGCAATCATATAGAACATCTCCACTTCTTTAAGGAAGTGGTTGCTTTCGTAGCCGTCTATCATGTCTGCCTTGGATTTATTTTTACGTTCTTTGTCCAATTTATAGAATACATTCTGGAATGTATCTATTCTTGTCGCAATCTCAGCACAGTAATTTCTGGTCTGGTTAGCTTGCACCTTTCCGATTTCTCCGGAGGCGTGAGATCCGATGATAGCATTTTCGATGTCGATAGTGCAAAGTTTACTGGTGGCCTCGGCAATTCGCTTGTACAGAATTGTATCCTGTTTGGCTACCAGAGGCACTTTTATAAGCTGCCTCAGGTATTCCAATATTGGCACAACATCTCGTAATGTCGTAGGGTTTGGCATTTGCGGGTGTTACGTTAGAGTGTTATTAATGGTGAGAGCCAATCAAACTCAAACAGCCTTGTTGAATCATTGTGAAATTTTAGCACTCGATAACATAAACACGCGATACCCAATGATAGTTCGCATATCTATTTTAGATACGATTATCAACCTTTATAAACCACGCATTCAAGGCAATTGTATCAGATTTGTATCAAATATACAATTTTTAACATTTTGCGACAGGGCGAAAATAAAGAAAGAGCTGAGTATTATCGACTTAGCTCTTTCTTTGTGTTGCCTTGGAAGGATTCGAACCCTCACAGGCGGAACCAGAATCCGACGTGCTACCATTACACCACAAGGCAGGGTTGCTCGGGGTTGTTTCCCTTTTGCGAGTGCAAAGTTAGGGACAATTTTTGAATTGACAAATTTTTTCGAGATTTTTTTTGAAAAAAATGTGCTTTTGCCTTCCACGAGGAGGTGAAATGGCGATTTTACACATTATATAGGGTATTTGTGCGGGGAAATTCGTAACTTTGCTAAAAATTTTTACCGATGGTATCAAGGTCGCATCTGCTTAAGTTGGTTTTACTGTCAGTGCTGTGTGCAGTGGCGACGTTACCGGCGTACGCTCAGGAGCAGTTCACGCGCGGCATCGAGCAGATATCCTTTGTGCCGAAGGGGCAGTGGATCTCGGGCGTCAGTGTCAGCTACTCGCAGTCGAATCAGGATCACTATCAGTTTCTGGTATTCGAAAATATTTCGGGCGACACGTACACTTTCAAGGTAAGTCCGATGCTGCTGTTTTCTTTTAAGGATAATCTTGCAGCCGGCGGTCGGTTCTCGTATCAACGCCAGCGTGTGCGCCTGTCGACGGCTGACGTGGTGCTTGGCTCAGATACCGAATACAATCTCGACCATCTGTACTCGATCTCGCACAGCTATCATGGGACAGGAGTGTTCCGCCAGTATCTGTCGCTTGGTAACACCACCCGCTTCGGTATATTCAATGAGGTGCAGCTTGAACTCGGTGGCGGACAGTCGAAGCTGGTGAGCGGCTCGGGTGAGGATCTGACCGGCACTTACGAACGCAATTTCTCGCTGAATGTCGGCGTGGCGCCGGGTCTGATAGTTTTCCTCAACAATTATTCGGCGCTTGAGGTGAATGTCGGCGTGCTGGGATTCCAGTATCACAAGACGCGGTCGACAACTGATCAGATTTATATCTCTAACCGCAATTCGTCGGCAGCCAACTTTCGTGTCAACCTGTTTTCGATCACATTCGGTGTGACATTCTATATATGATGAGAAGGTTCGTGACATCGGCTATGGTAATTATGCTGGGGGCGGTCTCGTGCTGGGCGCAGCGTGTGGTGCGCAAGGGCGAAGCTCCGATCGACTCGGTGCGTTATGAAAAAGTAGTGGTCGGAAACGATACGGTCGATGTCGTTATACCCGAGCACAATTTCGGACGATACGACCGAGGCCTTTATAATTATCTTTTCATCCCGAAGGGCAAATGGGCTTTTGGCCTGACGGCATCATACGGGTCGCTCAATACGGATGATTCACAGATTCTGTCGCTGGTCGAAAATGTCGATTTCAAAGGCAAGATTTACTCCATCAAACCTTTCCTGTCGTATTTCATCCGCAATAACCAGTCGGTCGGCATACGGTTCAATTATTCGCGCGGAATAGGCGATCTGGGCAATCTGTCGGTCGATTTCGACGATGATCTGAACTTTGATCTGCGCGACGTGAGCTATTATACGATGAGTTATTCGACGTCGGTGTTCTACCGGAATTATATCGGACTTAACCGAAGCAATCGCTTCGGCGTGTTCAATGAGGTAGACGTAACGGTCGGAAGCGGGTCTACCCGCTTCAAGCGCCCGTATGACGGAAAGCCGCGCGACACGAAGACAACCATAACCCAAGGGAGCATAAATTTCAGTCCGGGCGTGGCAGTCTTTATCCAGGAATTTATGGCATTCAATGTGTCATTCGGTGTATTCGGCCTTAATTTCCGTCGTGAACATCAGATGACCGACGGCGTGGACGAAGGCTCGCGATTCACTTCCGGAGCAAATTTCAAGTTTAATATTTTCAACATCAATTTCGGATTGATGGTCGTGATATAGTCATATGTCAGGAAGGTTGTATAAAATAATTGTCCCTCTTATCGTTGCCGCGGTTGTCGCAGGATGTATCAAGAACGATATACCTTACCCGCGGATTCAGGCCAATTTCCTGACATTCAGTGCGACGGGACAGGACCGCGGGACTGCGATCGATTCCATCAACCGTACCGTCACGCTTTATTTCGGAGAGGAGACCGACATCCAGAACGTAATCATTGAAGAATATACTCTGACTCCGGGCGCGTCGGTGGTCGGGACGGCTCTTGACGCTCCGCTGGATCTGTCGCAGGCACAGCATGTCGTGCTGCATCTGTATCAGGACTGGTTATGGACAATAACGGGTGTGCAGAATATCGAGCGGTATTTTACCGTGAGCGGCCAGGTGGGCGCATCGTTCATCGATGTGCCGGGACGCCGGGTTGTGGTATATATTAATTCAAAGCAGCCCCTCAACAGAGTCCTGGTAGAGTCTGTCAAACTCGGACCGACGGGATCGGTGCTTACGCCATTTCTTGAAGGCGAATATGTCGATCTGTCGCGTCCGCTCGAAGTAAAGTTGCAGGCTTACGGCCGCGTGACCACGTGGACGATATTTGCCGAGCATACTGACGCCGAGGTGACGACATCGCGCGCGGATGCCTGGACCAATGTAGCATGGATTTACGGAGAGGCCCAGGCAGGGAAGAATAACGGCATCCAGTACCGTATCGAAGGTGACACGGAATGGACCACTGTGCCGGCTGCCGACGTGACTCATGACGGCGGCAACTTCTGTGCGCGAATCATACATCTTTCGCCCGAGACGGCCTATGAGGCCCGTGCGTTCTCGGATGACGCATACGGCGATGTGCTGAAGTTTACGACAGGTTCGGTCATTCAGGTGCCGAATACCAACCTTGACGAATGGTGGCTTGACGGCAAGGTGTGGAATCCGTGGCCCGAGGGCGGCACTCCGTACTGGGATACCGGCAACAAGGGTGCCACTACGCTGGGACCGTCGAACAGCACGCCAACTGACGACACGTCGACGGGCAGCGGATGGGCCGCGCGTCTTGAGACCAAATTTGTCGGTATCGGAGCGCTGGGCAAGCTTGCCGCGGGTAATCTGTTTGTGGGACTTTACTACAAGACGGACGGGACGAACGGTATATTGCATTTCGGCCGTCCGTTCACGGAGCGCCCGACCAAACTTCGGGGATATCTGAAGTATACCTCGTCGACAATCAATTACGCATCAGAAGAATGGGCCGACCTTAAGGGGCAGCCGGACACGTGTATCGTGTGGTGTGCGCTGATCGATCAGAACGAGCCGTTCGAAATACGTACCAATCCGCGCAACCGCCAGCTGTTTGATTCCGAAGGATCATATGTAGTGGCTTACGGCAAGGTGCAGTTCGGACAGACAATCGAGAATTACATTCCGTTTGAGTTCGAACTTGATTACAAGTCAACCTCCCGCGTACCCAAATATATACTTATAACGGCTTCGGCCAGCAAATACGGCGACTATTTCACGGGAGGGGCCGGATCGGTCCTCTATCTCGATGACCTTGAGTTGCTCTATGACTATTGATGCCGGTTTTGTCAGCATGCAGTTACATGACAGTTACGACTATTGACAGAAAGAAAACAAATTTGTAACTTTGTGCTACATTTAATATGAATCATGGAAAAATCATTGACAATAGACGGCATTAAGATCAATTACCGCCATGGCGGCAAGGGTGATCCTGTCATTCTGATGCATGGCTGGGGCTGCGACAGCAGCGCTCTCGGGCTTTTCGAGCGCGTCGGCCTTGAAAACCATACCGTCTATAATATAGACCTCCCGGGATTCGGCAAATCGGAAGAACCGCTTAAGCCCTGGGGAGTCGAGGAATATACCCGGATGCTTGAAAATTTCTGCAAGGAACTCGGTATTGTCAACCCTGTTGTTCTCGGGCATTCATTCGGCGGACGCATTGCGTTGCTTTTCGCGTCCCGAAACAAGGTACGGAAACTGGTGCTGGTCGATGCGGCCGGAGTGAAGCCCCGCCGCTCGCTCAAGTACTATCTGAAAGTATATTCATTCAAGCTCTGCCGGATGATCTATCCTGCCTTGGTCGGAAAAGAAAAGGCTCAGCAGAAGATCGAGGCAATGCGTTCCAGACGCGGATCCTACGACTACAACAATTGTTCGCCGATGATGCGTAAGGTCATGGTAAATGTGGTGAACACGGATCTGCGTTGGTGCATGAAAAAGATACAGGCGCCTACACTTCTGCTCTGGGGCGAGAACGACACTGCTACACCCATGCGCGATGCGCGTATCATGCTCAAGCGTATTCCCGATTCGGGTCTGATATCCTTTGCCGGCGCAGGCCATTTCTCCTTTGTTGACAATCCTTATCAGTCGGCAGCCGCCGTACGCCGGTTCCTGATGCAGGCTCCCCAGTAAAAACAAATCTATGGAAACAGTCATATACAGTATTGTACTTGATCTGATCTGCGTCTGTCAGTTTCTTGAGCTTTCGCGCGATCTGATGATGTATCAGCAGAACTCCTATCGTCCCGAACGATACCGCCGCTGGCTCAGTGAATCGGGCGACACGACGTCGCTTTGGCGTCTGCTCGCTCTTGTGATCTTCTTCATAGCCATCTCGACGCTTTCCCATCCTTATGCGTCGGCGGCTCTGACAGGCATGTTCGGCCTGACGATGGCATGGAACCTTGCGGTAAAAAAATATAAGAAACCGCTTGCATGGACTGCGCGTGCACGCCGCATCTACGCTACAGCCGTGATTCTGACGGCCGGTATCGCTGTCGCGTCGGTATTTCTTTTTGCTGACACTGATTCGGCGTCTTCGATACTTTTCACTCTTTCGATCGCCATGCTCGGCTGCTTCTGCGGCTCGCATCTGATCATTGTGGCGAGCGGATACTTGCTTATGCCAATCGAAAAGGCCATTAACCGGCGCTACTATAACGATGCGGCGCGGCGACTCGCTGCCATGCCTGATCTCACGATTGTCGGAATTACCGGCAGCTACGGCAAGACGAGCACAAAGCATTATCTTCACCGTATCCTCTCGGAGCAGTTCGACACGCTGATGACCCCCGGGAGCTATAATACGACTTTAGGTGTCATCCGTACAGTACGTGAGATGCTCAAGTCCTACAATGAGGTCTTCATTGTCGAGATGGGAGCCAAGCAGCCCGGTGATATTAAGGAAATCTGCGATCTGGTCCATCCTTCAGTCGGCATTGTAACGGCAGTCGGTCCGCAGCATTTAGAGTCGTTCAAGACCATCGATCGGGTGCAGTCGACAAAATTCGAGCTTGTCGATGCACTGCCATCCGGCGGACTGGCTGTCGTAAACAACGATTTCGAAAAGATCGCCGACCGGAAAGTCTGCAACACCGAGTGTCTGCGTTATGCCGTTTCCTCAAAGAATGCCGATTATAGAGCGGTGGATGTGACATACAGTCCGACAGGAACCACATTCAGAGTCGTTGGCCCCGACGGTTACTCGCTGGCGCTGAGTACGCGTCTGATGGGCGAGGTAAACGTCAGCGACCTGCTTGCCGCCGTCATTGTGGCACACCGTCTCGGTGTGAGCGACGCGAATATCGCGGCAGCTGTTGCGTCCATCGATCCGGTAGAGCATCGTCTTTCTGTTAAAAAGACCCCGGGCGGCATCACTATTCTTGACGATGCCTTCAACAGTAATCCCGTGGGGTCACGCATGGCGCTCGAGGTCCTGGGCAGCATGGGACCGGGGAAGCGCATCGTCATCACACCGGGCATGATAGAGCTTGGCGACAGGCAGTATGAGCTGAATAAGGAATTCGGGCGCAATGTGGCCCTGCATTCCGACATAGCCATAATAGTCGGACAATACAACCGCGAAGCCATCATCGACGGCATAGGTGAAGAAGGACGCCTGGCCAAGGATGCCGTGCATACGGTCGATACTTTTGCTGAGGCGCAGAAACTTTTGACCTCACTCGTCGTTAAAGATGATGTGGTGCTTTATGAAAACGATTTACCTGACACATTTAAATAATTCGCAAACGTGATATGAAAACTGTTGTAGGCGTGTTTTTTGGCGGCCGTTCCACCGAGCATGAGATCTCCGTGATTTCAGCCAATCAGGCTATGGCTGCCATGAATCCTGACAAATACGAGATTATACCGATATATATATCAAAAGACGGCCGATGGTACACCGGCCGCGAGCTGACCACACTGTCGAATTATCGCCATCCGGAGCAGCTGCTGCAGAAGTGCACCGAGGTGTATATGCGCCCGGTCTACGGCGACTTCAATCTGTACAATGTCAGGAAGCCCATGTTTGGCAAAGATGTGCTCGCGACACTTGACGTCGCTATTCCGGTCTTTCATGGTACAAATGTGGAGGACGGAAAGTTCGAGGGCGTTCTGGAGACAATCGGCATTCCTTATGCGGGATGCAACACGCTTGCATCGGCCAACGGTATGGACAAGATCACCATGAAGATGATTCTGCGTGCCGACGGCATACCCGTGGTTGACTACGTGTGGATGACTGACCGCCAGTGGACGGCCGATCGCGACGAGATGGTCCGCAAGGTCGAGGAGACTCTCGGGTATCCTGTCATCGTGAAGCCCGCTGACCTCGGCTCGAGTATCGGTATCGGCGTGGCACATGACCGGGAGCAACTTATCATGAGGCTTGATGAAGCCGCACGATTCTCGCGCAGACTTATCGTAGAGCATATGGTCACGGCCCTGAGGGAGATCAACTGCTCGGTATTGGGCGATGTCGATGAATACGAGACATCCGTGCTTGAAGAGCCCATTAAGGCAGAGGAAATCCTGTCGTACGGCGACAAATACATGGGAGGCGGAATGCATGCCGCACAGAAGCGTATTCCCGCGCAACTTCCCGATGACCAGGCCGAGGAATGCCGCCGGCTTGCCGGTGAGACTTTCCGTGTACTTTCATGTCACGGCGTGAGTCGTGTCGATCTGATCATCGATGATGCTATCGGAAAGGTGTATGTCAATGAGATTAATACGATACCCGGATCATTGTCGTACTATCTTTGGGAAGCAGCCGGACTGCCGTTTGACCAGCTGATGGACCGGCTGGTTAAACTGGCGCTCAAGCGCCGCCGCGACGAACAGGGCAAGACGACCAGTTTCTCCCAAAATATCTTTGCCATGGGCGGAGGTGTTAAAGGCGGCTTGAAAAAGTAACATTCCGGACATATAATACAGACGAGTGGACCGGCGGCTGTCAGTCCACTCGTTTTTGTAATAAAATGTTTGAATTTTAGTTAAATCATATATTTTTTGTTGGCGATAAAAAAATAATTCATTAACTTTGAACTAAAGCGGGACAAAATCATTTAAAATAAATCAGTATTTGGAAACTATGGCATAAAATTTGCTCAAGCATATTGTATATTTAAGTACTGTTTCAGATAGATGGAGAACAAATTTTCAGATAAATTCAAGCTCGTCATGACAGAAGCGCGCCAGCAGGCGATCAGGCATAATAATCCCGTTATCGGGCCTGAACACCTTTTGCTTGCCATTTTGTCAGATGCCGGCGGTGAGGCGTACGTCACAATAGATTCTATTGTCGACGGTAACCGTCTTGCCGAAATGCTGGCTGTTCTCGATGAGTCGATGTTCGAGATCACCGGCGCGCGCAACCGTGATGTGACGCTCAGTGATCTGACGGCACGTATATCAAAGCTTTCAATTCTCGAGGCACGGATGCTCAAGGACGAGGTCATTGATGACCTGCATCTGCTGCTCGCAATATTTCATAATTATGAAGTGCAGTCTATGGACTATTTCAAGCCGTTTATAAATGCCGGCATCACATATCAGGCTCTGATGAAGGCTGTCGGGCAGCATCGCGGCACACCCGTGGCGGGTGCCGGATTTGCAGGCGACGATGAAGATGACAGCGGCGAGCGTCAGCATCCTGAAGAGGCGCAGCCGTCGGGAATGTCGTTCGGCAGTCGCGGAAAGTCGTCGGGCGCCGCACGCAAGCAGGCAGGCACTGATACGCCTATGCTTGACAAGTTCGGTCACGATATGACAAAGTCGGCTGCCGCCGGGCAGCTTGACCCTGTGGTGGGCCGCCAGACAGAAATCGAGCGGCTTGCACAGATACTGAGCCGCCGCAAGAAGAACAATCCGGTGCTAATCGGCGAACCGGGCGTGGGTAAATCGGCTATTGTCGAGGGGCTGGCTCTGCGCATCATCAACCATCAGGTACCCCGCGTGCTTTTCAACAAGCGCGTGGTGGCTCTCGACATGGCGTCGCTGGTAGCCGGTACAAAGTACCGCGGCGAGTTTGAGGAACGTGTAAAGGCCATTCTCACCGAACTGTCGAAGAACAAGGATATCATCCTTTTCATCGACGAGATACATACCATAGTCGGAGCAGGCAACGCTCAGGGACAGATGGATGCCGCCAATATGCTCAAGCCGGCGCTTGCCCGCGGCGAGCTGCAGTGTATCGGAGCGACGACTCTCGACGAGTACCGTGTCAATATAGAGAAGGACGGGGCGCTCGAGCGTCGCTTCCAGAAGGTGATGGTCGAGCCGACCACTGCCGAGGAAACGGTTACGATTCTCAACAACATAAAGCCCAAGTACGAAGCTCACCACAACGTCAGCTATACTGACGGTGCAATCGAGGCGTGCGTCAAACTGACAGACCGCTACGTTTCGGACCGCAACTTTCCCGACAAGGCTATCGATGCCCTTGACGAGGCGGGTGCCCGCGCGCACATCATCAACGTGGCGGTTCCTGAGACCATCGAGGAGCTCGAACGGCAAATAGAGGAGGCTACCAAGAACAAGCTTGAGGCAGCTCACTCGCAGAACTTCGAACTTGCGGCCGTGTGGCGTGACCGCGCACAAAAACTCGGCGAGGAACTTGAATCGGCAAAGGCCGACTGGGAGAAATCGCTTGAAGAGAACCGCGTCACAGTCGACGAGGACAAGGTAGCCGAGGTAGTTGCCATGATGACGGGGGTCCCCGTGCAGCGGGTTGCCCAGGCGGAAGGTCTGCGGCTTCTTGAGATGGGACCGACTCTGCACAAGGCGATTATCGGACAGGACGACGCCATCGACAAGATTGCGAAAGCAATCCGCCGCAACCGCATAGGCCTCAAGGATCCCAATAAGCCGATCGGCTCGTTCATGTTTCTCGGTCCGACCGGCGTCGGCAAGACGCATCTTGCCAAGAAACTGGCTGAATTTCTCTTCGACTCTGCCGAGACGCTGATCCGCATTGACATGAGCGAGTACATGGAGAAATTCACCGTGTCGCGTCTGGTCGGTGCACCTCCCGGCTATGTCGGATATGACGAGGGTGGACAGCTTACCGAGGCAGTCCGCCGGCATCCATATTCAGTGGTACTTCTCGACGAGATCGAGAAGGCACATCCCGACGTATTCAACCTGCTGCTACAGGTTCTCGACGAGGGACGTCTGACCGACTCGATGGGGCGCCGCATCGATTTCAAGAATACGATCATAATCATGACCTCGAACATCGGCACACGTCAGCTTAAGGATTTCGGCACAGGTGTTGGCTTCAACACCGGCAATGCCGAGGCCGACGCCGATGCACGGCATGCGGTGATCCGCAAGGCTCTCAATAAGGCTTTCTCGCCCGAATTCCTCAACCGTGTCGATGACATAATCATGTTCGATCAGCTTTCGCGCGAGGCCATATTCCAGATCATAGACATCGAGATCGAGGGATTCCGCAAGCGTCTGACAGATCTCGGCTACTCACTTGAACTGACTGACGCCGCCAAGGATTTCATTGCCGGAAAGGGATATGATCCGCAGTACGGAGCGCGGCCCCTCAAACGCGCCATTCAGAAGTATCTCGAGGACGAACTGGCCGAGCTGATACTCTCTGCGACACTGTTGCCCGGCAACAAGGTAACAGTTGACTACGATAGCGAAACCGGAAAAATCAAGTCAACCGTAACGGATTGATCTCATGCATCTATAAAAACGAAGCATCCGGCAGATTCAAACCTGCCGGATGCTTCGTTTTTATAGATGATCGGTTACCAGATAACCACGCGCTCTTCTGCGGGGCGGAACATCGGATCGCCTTCCTTGATGTCAAAAGCCTTGAAGAAGGGTTCGATATTACGCAGCGATGCGTTCACACGCCATTTGCCCAGCGAGTGCGGATCGGTCTTGGTGCGTTTGAGTATCTCGGCCTCGCGGATGTTGCCGGCCCATACGTTGGCGTAAGCGAGGTAGAAACGCTGGTCAGGGGTGAAGCCATCGATTGTCTCGCCTTCGTTGCCTTCGCCCAAAGCGTTGTGATAAGCGGTATATGCCACGCGCAGGCCGCCCTGATCGGCAATGTTTTCACCGAGAGTGAAGCGGCCGTTGGCATGAACTCCGGGAGCGACCTCTATCGCATCGAATTGAGCGGCAAGACCGTCGGCAAGTTTTGTGAAAGCTTCGGCATCAGCGTCGGTCCACCAGTTTGAGAAATTACCGTCCTTGTCGAACTGACGGCCCTGGTCATCGAATCCGTGCGTCATTTCGTGACCGATAACTACGCCGATGGCTCCGTAGTTCTCGGCATCATCGGCCTGGGGATTGAAGTATGGAGCCTGGAGAATGCCGGCCGGGAAACAGATCTCGTTGGTAGTCGGATTGTAATAGGCATTTACGGTCTGAGGCGACATGTACCAGCGGTCGCGGTCGACGGGCTTGCCGTAGTCGGCTGTGTTCAGGTCGGAGTTGAATTTGATGGCGGCCTGTACGTTCTGCCAGTAGGATTTCGACGGGTCAATGGTCAGAGCTGTGTAATCGCGCCACTTGTCGGGATAACCGATCTTGATGGTGAAGGTGGCGAGTTTTTCGAGAGCGCGTGCCTTGGTGTCGTCGCTCATCCACGTCAGATTCTGTATGTGCTGTCCGAGCGCTGTCTGCAGATTGTGGACGAGTCTGAGCATCTGCTCCTTGGCCTCGGGCGGAAAGTATTGTGCGACATAAAGTTCACCGAGAGCCTCGCCCATCATGCCGTTGGGAACCGAGAGTGCGCGCTTCCAGCGAGGCGACTGCTGTTTCACACCCGACATGACCTGTGCGAGTGCGAACTCGGCGTTTACAAAGTCATCGCTCAGATAAGATGCCGCCGACTGCAGATAGCCTGCCGTGAGATAGTCGCGGATGGCCTTGTCAGAGAAAGTTCCGAGAATGTCGTTGACAGCTTCCAGCGATTTGGGCTGGCCTACGATCACGGTATCGATTGCGTTGATGCCCTGCTTGGCGAAGTAGCGTTTAAGATCGACATTGGGATACTTGGCGGCAAGGTCGGCCATGGACATGGGATTGTAGCTTGCAGCCGGGTCACGGAGTTCCTCGCGCGACATCGCAGCCTTGGCGAGGGCCGTCTCGATATCGATTACGTTGGCCACGAAGTCGTAGGCCGCCGCATCGTCCATACCTATCAGGTTGGCAAGAGTATGGAGGTAGTTGCGGTAGGCCATCAGTACTTTGACAGTGTTTTCTGAATTCTCAAGATAGTAGTCGCGGTCGCCCAGTCCGAGGCCGCCCTGGCTCCAGTACATGACATTGCGGTTGGCGTCCATCATGTCCGATTCGACATATGTGCCGAAAAAGCCGCTTATGCCGGGCATTGTCGCCAGCAGGTCGACAACCTGTCCGCGGGGAGTGTTTGCGATCACCTGCAGATCGGCGAACACAGGCGCCGCGCCTTCGCGGTTAAGACGGACTGTGTCCATGCCGAGTGCATAGAGGTCGGCTATCTTGCGTGCATTGGAGCCCTCGGCTTCTTTTGAAGCGTCGAGCCCGAGCACGAGATCGCGTACCTGGGTACGGTTTAACTCGCCGAGCTGATCGAATGTGCCGAAACGCGAGAATTCGTCTGAAAGCGGATGTGCGTTCATCCAACCGCCACAGGCATACTGATAGAAATCAGTGCCGGGGCTTACTGTCGGGTCAAGATTTGCCCTGTCGACGCCTTTGGGAGTCAATGCCGACGCCCCGAAAGGCAAAATCAGTGTCATGGCCATTGCAGCCATAATGTTCTTATTCATTTCGATGTAAATTTGTTTCTTACAAAGTTACAAATTTTAAGCCGAATACGTGCGCCCTTTATCGCAGATATTTTTCGTAGAAGGCTATATATGCTTCATTGACAAGGCGGTTGCCTCCGGGAGTGGGATAATCGCCCGAGAAGTACCAGTCGCCGGGATGATCGGGAATGGCCTTGTGCATCCCGTCCAGTGTCTGATAGAGTATTTCGACCTGAGCACGCGGCGGATTCTTGCTCTCCTCGACGAGGAGACGTGCGATACGGTCGGAAATTTCTTTGTCGGTGAACGGTGCGTAAATGGCTTTCACACAATTGACTCTCGCGCTGTCTGGCAGCTCGCGCTGTCTCAGACACTCGGTGTAAGTCTGCTCTATTACCGAGCGGCGTCCGGTCTCCTGCAGCAAGCGTATGGCCGCATGGAAGGCTATGAATTGTCCTAAACTCGACATGTCGATGCCGTAGTAGTCGGGATAACGTACTTGCGGCGACGAGCTCACGATTATGATTCTCCTGGGATTCAGACGGTCGAGCTGGCGCAGGATTGATTCCCGAAGAGTGGTGCCACGCACGATGCTGTCATCTATTACAACCAGATTGTCCTCACCCGGAGTCACAGTTCCGTACGTCACATCGTAGACGTGGGCCACCATGTCGTTGCGCGACTCGCCTTCGGTGATGAATGTGCGCATCTTGACGTCCTTGACCGCCACCTTTTCGGCACGGATACGCCGCGCAAGGATCTGTGACAGCTTTTCATCGGTCAGAGTGCCTTCGGCAGCGCATTTACGGATATCTTCGAGCTTGCAGCGGTCGAGCCGATTCTCGAGTTTGCCGAGCATGCCGAAGAAAGCGGCCTCGGCTGTGTTCGGTATGTAGGAAAAGACCGTGTGCTCGACGTCGTAGTCGACCATTTTAAGAAGGTCGCCGACAAGATTCGCGCCCAATGCCTTGCGCTCGCTGTAGATGTCGGCGTCGCTGCCGCGCGAAAAGTAAATGCGTTCGAACGAGCACTGGCGGTTCTCGCCTTCGGGAAGTATGCGGCGGAGATTTATCTCACCGGCTTTGTTGATGATCAGAGCCTCGCCCGGTTTCAGCGGTGTGACCTTGTCGATGGCGACGTCGAAGCAGGTCTGGATGACCGGCCTTTCCGACGCCAGTACCACTACTTCATCATCGTAGTAATAGAATGCCGGACGGATGCCGTTGGGGTCGCGCAGGGCAAACATGTCGCCTGATCCTATGGCGCCGCACATGACGTATCCGCCGTCCCATTCCGGAGCTACCGAGCCAAGAACTTTTGTAAGGTCGAGCCGGTCCTCGATGGTCAGCGCCAGGGTAGGGTCCTCGAGTTTATCGCGTAATTCGCGGTACAGCCGGTGATTTTCCTTGTCGAGGGCGAAGCCGAGCTGTTCGAGAAGCATGTTTGTGTCGCTGTAGATGCGCGGGTGCTGTCCGGTGGCCACGACGTTGTCGAACATCTGGGCAACATTGGTCATGTTGAAATTGCCGCACAGCATGATCGAGCGCGAGCGCCAGTTGTTGCGGCGGAGGACGGGATGCGCGTAGCTGATACCGCTTTTGCCTGTCGTGGAGTACCGAAGATGTCCCATATACAGATTACCGATATATGGCGTGAATTCCTCGACTTCGGTAGCCGGCAGTGAATTGACATTCTGGGGGATTTCTTCGAAAATACGCCCGAATATGGTCGGAATGGCGTCTTTGCCGAGCGCACGGTCGCGGAAAATCAGCTCGTGACCGGCCGGTGCGTGCATTTTTATGACGCCGACACCGGCCGCCTCCTGGCCTCTGTTATGCTGTTTCTCCATCAAGAGATAGAGCTTGTCGAGGCCATAGGTATATGTGCCGTATTTCTTCCGATAGTATTCCAGCGGTTTGCGCAGCCTGATCATCGCTACGCCGCATTCGTGTTTGAGTGGTTCCATTAGCGGATAAAGAGTAATTCGCGATATTTGGGGAGCGGCCACATTTCGTTGTCGACCATCAGTTCGAGTTTGTCGATATGGCGGCGTATTATTTCCATCGGCGGCACGACATTGTCGTGATACGCTACAGCCTTCTCGCGTTCGTTGGTCAGGGCATTCGCGGATTTGCGGGCCTCGATCATACGGTCGGTCTCGGTCTTGATGATATCCATGTGGTCGCTGATCTTTTCAATTGTGTCCAGGTCATGGGCTACTATCTTGGCGCCCTTTACTCCCGGGAAAAGGGATTTCACCTTAACCACGTTGTCGACCAGCATCGACTGGTAGCGTGTAGCTACCGGTATGATATGGTTGATGGCCAGGTCGCCGAGGACGCGGGCCTCGATCTGAACCTTTTTGGCGTACATCTCCCACTTGACTTCGTTGCGGGCCTGGAGCTCAATCTCTGAAAATACACCTGTGCGGCGGAACATGTCCACCGATGACGGTTTAAGATATGCGTCGAATATTCTCGGGGCAGCGGTCTCGCAGTCGAGTCCACGGGCTGCAGCTTCCGCTTTCCATTCGTCGGAATATCCGTTGCCGTCGAAATGGATGGCTTTGGATGACTTGATCAGGCGGCGGAGTTCTTCGAGGATGGCATCCTCGAGATTCTTTCCGGCGGCTGTCTCGGATGCTACCTTGTCGTAGAATTTGTTGAGCTGATCGGCTACTGCCGCATTAAGCACAATCATGGCGCAGGCGCAGTTGGCTGACGAGCCTACGGCACGGAATTCGAAGCGATTGCCGGTGAAGGCGAAAGGCGACGTACGGTTGCGGTCGGTGTTGTCGACAAGAATCTCGGGAATCTGTGCCAGACCTACTGAGATTCCTTCTTTTTTGGCTATTGCACTTAGCTGTGCCTTGGTCGCATTCTCGAGTTTGTCGAGAATGTCGGCGATGGCTTTGCCGGTAAAGATCGATATGATTGCCGGGGGAGCTTCGTTGGCTCCCAGTCGGTGACAGTTGGTGGCCGACATAATGGAAGCTTTGAGCAGACCGTTATGGTCATGTACAGCAGCCATTACGTTTATGATAAAGGTGAGGAACTGCAGATTGTCACGGTCGGTCTTGCCGGGAGAGAACAGCATGGCGCCGCGGTCGGTCCCCAGGCTCCAGTTGTTGTGTTTGCCTGAGCCGTTGACGCCGGCGAACGGCTTTTCGTGGAGCAGCACTCGGAAGTTGTGGCGTCGGGCAACTTCGCCCATAAGCGTCATGATGAGCTGGTTGTGATCGTTGGCAAGGTTGGTTTCCTCGAAGATGGGGGCAAGTTCGAACTGATTGGGCGCCACTTCGTTGTGACGGGTCTTGACGGGTATTCCGAGCTTGTGTGCCTCGATTTCGAGGTCGAGCATGAAGGCCTCAACACGCGACGGGATTGCGCCGAAATAATGGTCTTCGAGCTGCTGGTTCTTTGCGCTCTCGTGTCCCATAAGAGTGCGCCCTGTCAGCACCAGGTCGGGGCGTGCCGAGTAAAGGGCCTCGTCTACAAGAAAGTATTCCTGCTCCCAGCCGAGATATGACCTGACATGTTTTACTTCCGGGTCGAAGAAGCGGGCGACTTTTGTGGCCGCTACGTCTACGGCATTGAGTGCACGGAGCAGAGGTGTCTTGTAGTCAAGACATTCGCCGGTATAGGATATGAATATTGTTGGTATACACAGAGTGCCGTCGAGAATGAATGCCGGAGACGATATGTCCCAGGCCGAATATCCTCGGGCCTCGAAAGTGTTGCGGATGCCTCCGTTGGGGAACGATGAAGCGTCGGGTTCCTGCTGAACGAGCAGTTTTCCGGAAAACTCTTCGACCACTCCGCCTTTGCCGTCGTGTTCCACGAATGCGTCGTGCTTCTCGGCAGTACCGTCGGTCAGCGGGTGGAACCAGTGAGTATAGTGTCGTGCGCCGTTGTCGATTGCCCAGCGTTTCATGCCGTCGGCCACGCTGTCGGCCAGCTCGCGGCTGATGGGCTTCTTTTCTTCGATGGCGGTGATGAGCTTGTCGTAGGTGTCCTTGGGCAGATACTCAAACATGGTCTTGCGATTGAACACCGCCTTGGCATAGTAGGTCTGAGGTCGTTCGTCGGGAATTGAAACACTGACTGCCTTGCGGTCAAAGGCCTCTTCTACTACCTTGAATCTCAAAGATGTTGACATAACGATTGTGTAAGTACAGTATAATATATTATGTTTTCAGACACTGGAGTAAGGGGCCTCGCCTGCGGGACTGCCGCGTAGCGGCATCCGGGGCGAAGTCTGCTGATGTATGTAGCCTTCATGTGTTATAAATAAAATCGCGTCACAGCCCTTGTGCCGATGGATACCGGCCTGTATGGCGTGTGACGCGTATTGTGTAAAAGCAATCTGTTTTCCATTGGAAATTATTCGCTGCAAAGTTACAAATTTTGTAATCGTGCTGCAATAAAAATCCAATAAAATTTTAATGATTCTTCGTCATTGTCTGTCTTCGAGAATATATAGGGCGCGTGGAACAAAGGTCATTTCCGGCTGGATAATGATGTCTTCTCCTGTGATGACGTCATGCATTTTTGATCCGAACGGCAGTACTTCGACAGTCTGTTCCATAGGGATGGTGATTTCGGAGTCAGTTCCGTTCATCATGACCACGATGCGTCGGTCGCCGTACTTGCGTTCGTAGGTATAGAGACCGTTATCGGGCGCGAAATGTTTCAGAGAACCTTTGCTGATCGCTTCATTTCCTTTGCGGTAATGAAGCAGTTTCGACATGAAGTCGAATGCTTCGTTCTGCTGCCCGTCACGTCCTTCGCGTGTGAAAACTGTAGAATCGTCATCCGGAAAGCCGCCAGGCATGTCGAGGCGTATGTAACCGTCGCCTTTAGCCTTGGAACCGTGCATCAGGATTTCTGTCCCGTAATATATCTGCGGGATGCCGCGGGAGGTCAGCAGAAATGCAACCGCCTGTTTCCACCATCCAAGGTTCTCGGGAACTTCAAGTAGGAAACGGTCTGTGTCGTGGTTGTCGAGGAAGGTCATGATGTGGGACGGATCGGGAAAAAGGTAGTCCAGGGCCAGGTGGTCGTAGATCTTGTTAAGGCCGCCGCGGTTGTCGGTCTGCCCCGAGAAAGCATCTCGCGAATTTACACAGAAAGCAAAGTCCATCACGGTCGGCAGCTGTGTGTCCGTGCCTTTGTTCACGAATGAATTTTTCTGCCAGAATGCTTCGGCGCCCTCGTTGTTGTACCAGCATTCGCCTACGATATTGTAACCGGGATATTCCGTCTCTATGGCCTTGAGCCAGCGGGCCATGCCGTCGAGGTCGGCATAAGGATGTGTGTCCATGCGTATGCCGTCGATCTTGGATTCCTCTATCCACCATATTGAATTCTGGATAAGATACGTCATCAGATGCGGATTGCGCTGATTCAGATCCGGCATCGAAGGCACGAACCATCCGTCTACGGCCTTCTTGTAGTCGTAATCGCTTGCATAGGGGTCGAAAATAGTGGTGAGGCGGTGGTTGGTCTGTACATACTCGTCGGGGAAATTTATCCAGTCTTTCGAAGGCTTGTCACTGAGCCACGGATGGGAGGATCCGCAGTGATTGAATATCATGTCCATCACTACTTTTATGCCGCGGCTGTGTGCGTCGCCGATGAATTCCGACCATTCGCTGTTGCTGCCAAAGCGTGGATCGATTCTATAATAGTCGGTTGTGGCGTATCCGTGATATGATCCGCCCGGCATGTCATTTTCAAGCACGGGATTGACCCATACGGCAGTCACGCCGAGTGTGTCTATATAATCGAGATGCTGTCTGATTCCGGCGATGTCGCCGCCATGGCGTCCGGAAGGATTTTCGCGATCATCGACTGTCGTGTTGTTGAGCACGGCGGCTCCTTTTTCCGATGCGTCGCTGCCTTTGGCAAAACGGTCGGGCATTATCAGGTAAAGCACGTCCGAGGCATCGAATCCCTTGTATTCACTGCCGGCCTTGTCGCGCTTTTTAAGTGCATAGCTGTAAGTCTGTTTCTTTTTGCCAAGTTTGAAGTGAAACTCGAGATCTCCTTGCTTTGCGTCCTTACTTATATTGAGATATACAAAGAGATAGTTCGGGCCATCAAGGCGGACGACGCTGTCAATCGTCACGCCCGGATACTCAAGGGCCACTTCTGCTGCATTTATGCCCGGGCCATGGAACATCAGTTGCACAGACGGGTTTTCCATACCTGTCCACCAATGAGGCGGATCAACGCGGTCGATGAGCGCTTTCGGTGCCGCCGAGGCGGCTGTTGCGCCGAACAATGCGAGTGCCATTGTCAGAATTTTGAGAATTTTCATGGGTTTGATAACTGAATTATTTGCAAATCTACAAATTAAAACGCACTCATCCAAATGAATCGATACAAAAAAAGCAGGCTTGCGGCCTGCTGAATCGCTGTGGACGTTGTGTGGGGTCAGAGTTGCGCCAGAATTTCGCGTCGCAGTCCGGCGTCTTCGCCGAACACACCGTTGTATTCGACAGTCACTGTGGATGCGTCCTGCTTTTCCACGCCGCGCATCTTCATGCACAGATGTTCAGCCTCGCATTTGACAATTACGCCTCGTGCGTTGAGAGTCCGGCGTACGATATCACAGATTTCCTGTGTGAGACGTTCCTGAACCTGCAGCCTGCGCGCGCAGATATTTACTACCCGGGCCAGTTTGCTCAGGCCCACGATTGAATCGCCCGGCAGATACGCCACAGATACTTTTCCGAAGAAAGGCAGCACATGGTGCTCGCACAGCGAATAGAATTCGATATCGCGCACGATGACCACTTTTGAGCCTTCATGTCTGAAAATGGCTGAATGCATTACTTCATCGGCATCCGCGCGATATCCTGAGGTAAGATAATACAAGGCTTTGGCCGAGCGCATCGGAGTCTTCAGGAGACCTTCGCGGCCGGTATCGTCGCCGAGCAGCGTGATGATTTCCTGCATCCGCTCGGCTATCATGCCGATGCGCTGCTCATCTGTGAGTTTTTCTACTTCTCTGGTGTCCAATTTATTGACCTTTAAATATTAAATTACCGCTTCAATCAGTGATTTATGCGATCGCGGACTACGCGCAGCTGTGAGCCGTAGCCGGGGAAAGCCGCGCGTATGGCCTGCATGGCTGCTTCTGCTTCCGAACGAGTCTTGAAATCACCTACTTTTACACGCCAATACGGCGAATTGAACTGAATGTAAGCGTTCAGTTCCGGAAAGCGGCCTACGATCTGATTACGGCGAGCCTGCGCATTCTGCTTGGCCGTCCGCACGTCGTTGTCATCGAAAACAAGCACACGGTATCCTACACGTGTAGTCGGCTGAGTGGCGGATGCCGACGGGGACTGATCTTCGTCGGAGGCCGTCTGACTGTTTCCTGGCACTCCCGGTGCAAGGCGCTGCAGCAGGTTGTCAGGGCAGTTGATGACGATGCGGTTACCGTCCTCGATATGCGACACAACAGTCGAATCAGATGCCGGTTCGGCACTTGACACGGCTGCCGGATTTGCGGCGAGCAATATTGCTGTGAGGATAAGCTGCTTTATTTTCATAGAAATTTTAAAGGTGCGGCCGCTGCGCACGACAGTAGCCGCACCGCTTTAGCTTGGTTTGTAATCAGAAAGCGTTTACAATGCCCATAAAGTCGGCGCATTTGAGCGAGGCGCCGCCGATAAGGCCGCCGTCCACGTCGGGTTTGGCGAAGAGTTCGGCTGCGTTAGAGGGCTTGCAGGAACCACCGTACAGGATCGATGTGTTCTCAGCTACTTCGTTACCGTACTTGGCGGCGATAGTAGCGCGGATGTGTGCGTGCATGTCCTCTGCCTGGTCGGCGGTGGCAGTCTTGCCGGTGCCGATGGCCCATACGGGTTCGTAAGCGAGGATGATCTTCGAGAATTCGTCAGCGGTGAGGTGGAACAGAGCGTCCTCGATCTGTTTCTTTACTACATCGTTGTATGTGCCGTTCTCGCGTTCCTCGAGCACTTCGCCGATGCAGAAGATCGGGGTCAGGCCGTTGGCGAGGGCGAGGGCCAGCTTCTCGCGGAGGATCTCCGAAGTCTCGCCATAGTACTGGCGACGCTCCGAGTGGCCCAAAATTACGTATGTGGCGCCGGTCGAGGCAACCATTTCGGCCGATACTTCGCCGGTGTATGCGCCCTTGGCGTGGTCGGCGCAGTTTTCAGCGCCCAGGCCGAGCTTGTTCTGGTCGATTACAGCAGCTATGGGGGCAAGGTGGGTGAACGGCACGCAGATGATTACGTCGCAGTTGGGCTTTGCATCGGCAAGCGCTGCGTTTACTTCGTCGGCAAGTTTCATACCCTCGGGAAGAGTGGTGTTCATTTTCCAGTTGCCTGCTACAATATTCTTTCTCATTTCTTTATGGTTATATGGGTTGTTATTTTTTCGTTTGTGCAAAATTAGCAAAAAACTTCGGAATAGTGCCTGCCGGAGATCAATTATTTTCGGCGTCGGGTATGTCTTCGTATACGTCTTTATTGTGTTTTGTAAAAATTTCCCGTGCCGAAGCGAGAAATGCTTTTGCCGCGGGCCATGTCGAAGAGTCGGCCCACTCGAGACGGAAAGTTCCATTGTCAGTAGGCTGCTCTGTGAAAACGAGCCGGTAGCTTGCATCGCTGACCGTGACGCGGCCGTCGTCGCCGCGTCGGAGCGTGACGCTTGCCAGCATGCCGCCGCGGTTATCGCGCCGGGTCATGTTGGAGATGAAGTTGCCGAGCGAGTAGTACAGCAGCTGCGGGCGGCCGTCCTTGCGGACCGACATTTCTACCGGCTGGATCACATGGGGATGACCGCCGATTATCACATCCACATCAAGCGATTTCAGAAATCCGGCAAGGTCTTTCTGAGTCGCGTTGGGCAAGAGGCGGTTCTCGTCGCCCCAATGTATGCACACGATTATAGCCTCGGCGCCGGCATCGCGTGTCGCTGTGACATCACGTCGGATTCTGTCGCGGTCGATGTAGTCGACCACTACTTCCTTGCCGGGGAGTATGCCGTTAGTGCCGTATGTATAATTGAGGAATCCGACTTTTATATTATTGATGCTGCGCACGAAAGGTACGACTGAGTCGCGCTCGGCAGCTGTCCGGTAAGTGCCGATGTGATCGAGGCCGCGGCGGTCGAGATTGTAGGCGGTCGCACGTAGTCCGCGGTCATTCCGGTCGAGCGTGTGGTTGTTGGCCGTCAGAAAGAGGTCGAATCCGGCGTTCTGCAGTGCATCGACATAGCTTTCCGGAGCGTTGAAACACGGGTAGCCGGAGTAGGGAGGGGCACTGACAGCCGTCTCGAGATTCACTACGGCGTAATCAGCCCCGGAAATGTATGGGGCGATATCGGTGAAATAATCGCTGTAATCGTATGTGTTGTCGCTTTGACGCGCGCAGTCGATCTGCTTCTGATGCATCATCGCGTCGCCGGCGAAAACGATGTTGGCTTCGTCATAACCGAATACCAGCGAGTAGAGAGATACAAATAGAAGCAGAAATTTCATTATCGCACAGCCGCCAGAGTGTTGATCATCAGCATCGCAATTGTCATCGGTCCGACGCCGCCCGGCACGGGCGTTATGTACGAGCATCTGGGGGCCACATTCTCGAAGTCGACGTCGCCGCTGAGACGGAATCCGCTCTTATGCGAAGGGTCGGAGACGCGTGTCGTTCCCACATCAATCACGGTTGCCCCTTCTTTCACCATGTCGGCGGTGACGAACCCAGGCTTACCGAGGGCGGCCACCAGTATGTCGGCGCGGCGGGTGATCTCGGCAAGGTTTTCCGTGGCACTGTGGCATATGGTCACTGTGGCATCAACGCCCTTCTGCATCATCAGGGTCGCCAGTGGCTTGCCCACGATATTGCTTCGGCCTATAATGACGCAGTTTTTCCCTCGGGTGGGGATATTGTAGCGCTTGAGCAATTCAACGATACCGGCGGGAGTGGCCGACTTGAAGCATGGCATTCCGAGCGACATGCGGCCGACATTTATGGGGTTGAATCCGTCGACATCCTTCTCCGGTTTCACAGCCTCGATCACTTTCTGCTCGTCGATGTGGCGTGGCAGAGGCAGCTGCACGATGAAACCGTCGACATCGGCATCATCATTCAGTACTTGAATCAGAGCCAGCAGTTCATCTTCCGTAATGGTGTCCTCGCGGCGGACAACGGTAGATCTGAAACCACATGCCTCGCAGGCCTTGACCTTGTTGGCCACGTATGTCTCGCTGCCGCCGTCGTGGCCTACGAGAACAGCCACAAGGTGCGGGGCGCGCAGTCCTTTAGCAAGCCTTTCGGCCACTTCTGCGGCGATCTCGCTTTTGATCGTCGCCGCTGTCGCTTTTCCGTCAATCAGTTGCATAATCGAGAGTATGTTTTACCGGCGCATGCCTTTCATTGCTTTCATGCCCTTCATTGCGGCCATCGGGTTCTTGATGGAGCCTACGTGGCGCATCATCTGGCGTGTCTGGTCAAACTGTTTCAGCAGTCGGTTGACTTCCTGTACGGTTGTGCCCGAGCCGTCGGCAATACGTTTTACGCGCGTACCCTTGATTATTTCGGGATTCTCGCGTTCCTTGGGAGTCATCGAGTTGATTATGGCCTCGATGCCCTTGAAGGCGCTGTTGTCAATGTCGATGTCTTTGATGGCTTTGCCGATGCCGGGAATCATCGAAGCGAGATCCTTGATGTTGCCCATCTTCTTGATCTGCTGGATCTGTTTGTAGAAATCGACGAAAGTGTACTGGTTCTTGCGCAGCTTTCGTGCGAGTTCCTCGGCCTCCTTTTCATCGAACTGCTGCTGGGCTTTTTCAACGAGCGATACGATGTCGCCCATGCCCAGTATACGGTCGGCCATACGGGCCGGATAGAATATGTCGATACCGTCGAGTGTCTCGCCCGTACCGACGAATTTGATCGGTTTGGTGACGACAGTACGGATCGAGAGGGCCGCGCCGCCGCGAGTATCGCCGTCGAGCTTAGTCAGTACCACACCGTCGAAGTCGAGACGGTCGTTGAAAGCTTTGGCGGTGTTCACGGCGTCCTGACCGGTCATCGCGTCGACCACGAACAGTATTTCGGACGGCTTCACGGCCTTCTTGATGGCCTCGATCTCGTCCATCATCTGCTCATCGACGGCGAGTCGGCCCGCAGTATCGATGATTATAAGATCGTTATGATTCGATTTTCCGTAGTCGATGGCTTTTTTGGCGATGTCTACCGGATCCTTGCTGCCTTCAATGGTGAAAACCGGAACACCGATCGATTCGCCAAGCACTTTCAGCTGATCGATAGCTGCCGGGCGATAGACGTCGCACGCAACAAGGAGCGGGCGCATGGCCTTCTCGCTTTTGAGGCGCTTGGCGAGCTTGCCGCTGAATGTGGTTTTACCGGAACCCTGCAGGCCCGACATCAGTATGACCGTGGGCTTGTCCTTCAGGTTCAGAGGCGCAGCGTCGCCGCCCATCAGTGAGGCGAGTTCGTCGTGTACGATCTTGACCATCAGCTCACTCGGCTTGATGGCAGTCAGCACGTTCTGTCCCAGTGCCTTGGTCTTGACGGTGTCGGTAAAAGTCTTTGCAACCTTATAGTTGACGTCGGCGTCGATGAGGGCGCGGCGCACGTCTTTAAGTGTTTCCGCTACATTGATCTCGGTGATCTTACCTTGACCTTTGAGTATCTTAAAACTGCGTTCAAGTCTGTCGCTGAGTTTTTCAAACATGTGCTGAGAATATATTGAGTTGAGTATTGACTATTTAAACAAGCTGGTTGGTCGCCGTGTCGGGAAAGATAACCGTGGGCTTGAATGTGCGAGCCTCTTCGACAGGCATCGTGGCGTATGACATGATGATGACGATATCGCCGGGCTGAACCAGACGGGCGGCAGCGCCGTTGAGGCATACCACACCGCTGCCGCGTTCGCCTGCTATGGTGTATGTGTCGAGTCGGGCGCCATTGTTGTTGTTGACAATATAGACACGCTCGCCGACAAGAATACCGGCTGCGTCGAGCAGATCCTCGTCGATGGTGATGCTTCCGATGTAGTCAAGCCGGGCTTCGGTCACCGTCACACGGTGAATCTTGGATTTCAGAACTTCAACATTCATCACTCGTCCACTTTTGGGTATTTGATATTGTCGATCAGACGTACATCGCCCATCCACACTGTCACACATCCGACTGCACCGCTGACGTTCTGTGCGGGCTGGAGGGTGACGGGATCCACTATTTCGTAATATTCGACTTCCATTCCGTCGATGGCGTTAAGTTCCGTGACAACCATTTCCTTGAGCGCCTCGACGTCAGTGATTCCCTCGGTGACCAGATCGGCGTTTTCCGACAGGATCTCGTGAATCTGAGGGGCAGCCGCGCGCTGCTCTGCCGTAAGACGTACGTTGCGTGAACTGAGCGCAAGTCCGTCGTCCTCGCGTTTGATGGGGCAGGCTACGATCTCGACCGTAGAACCGGTCAGCTCGACCATCCTGCGGATTACTGCAATCTGCTGAAAATCCTTCTCTCCGAAATAGGCCTTGTCGGGCGACGCGAAGTCGAAGAGCTTGCTTACGACCTGGCATACACCATTGAAGTGCCCCGGGCGCATTGCGCCTTCCATCACCTCGGCTACAGGACCGAGATCGAACTGACGGGTATCCGGCTCGGGATAAACTTCTTCGATCGACGGCACAAATGCAACATCGACGCCGGCTTTTTCGAGTAATTCGCAGTCGGCTTCGACCGTGCGGGGATATGTCTTGAGATCGTTGGCATTGTTAAACTGTGTCGGGTTGACAAATACGCTGACCACAACAAAGTCACATTCGCGGCGCGCACGGTCGACGAGCGACTTATGGCCGGCATGCAGGGCGCCCATGGTGGGCACGAGGCCGACTGTCGCGCCATTTTTTTTTGCTTGAGCCACGGCTGCGCGCAGCCCGGCTACTGTTGAAATGGTTTCCATTTTCAATTTTATAAAATCGCCTGCAAAATTACGATTTTTTTACCACCTGTGCAAGTTGTGCGCCAGAAGCCGTTGCATTCCAACAAATCGATGAAATAATTTTATATTTGTTAACACAGATGTGTTCTAAAGTGACACATGGCGCGCCGTAACTTTGCATCAGATAAATAAATTACTGAATTATGGCACAGATTCTTTCCTCAGACAATCTATTCGCGACCGCATATTACTGCGGCAACGAAGTTTTCCGTTTTGCAGGCTCCGGCATCACCTCCTTGTCGGACCTTATCTCAATAATGCGTGACCATGCTCACCTTTCGGCAGGCATGGTCACGCTTAATATCAGAAACTCATCGCAGGGATGGTCACACAGCCGGTCCGTCTATCTGACTCACCGAGCCTGATTCTCAATCCATTTGCGCGCATTGACAAAGGCTGCGTACCATGGAGTGACATCGTCGTTGCGGCGGCTGCGGGGATAGTAGGCGCACTGCCACGGGAAGATGGCACGTTCGAGGTGAGGCATCATGGCCAGATGGCGGCCGTCCGAGCTGCACACGCCAGCGACGGCGCCGGCGCTTCCGTTGGGATTGGCCGGATATGCATTATAGCTGTAGCGGACTGCGACATTATGGTCACTCAGTTTGCCGGGGAGCATGAAACGGCCTTCGCCGTGAGCAACCCAGATACCGAGTTTCATACCGGCGAGGTCCTTCAGCATAACCGAGTTGCTGGCCGGTATCGTCAGGCCCAGGAATGATGACTCAAACTTATGCGAGCGGTTATGTTCCATCCGGATTTTATTTCCCTTACTGTCGGTGGTATCGATCAGGCCGAGTTCGATCATCAGCTGGCAGCCGTTGCAGATGCCGAGGCTGAGCGTGTCGGGGCGCTTGTAGAAGTTCTCGATGGCCGTGCGCGCCTTTTCATTCCATTTGATGCCGGCAGCCCAGCCTTTGGCCGAACCCAGTACGTCGCTGTTGGAGAATCCTCCGCAGAAGACGATCATGCTGACGTCCTCAAGTGTCTCGCGGCCGCTCATGAGGTCGCTCAGATGCACGTCCTTGACGTCGAATCCGGCCAAATACAGCGAGTATGCCATCTCACGGTCGCCGTTCACACCCTTCTCGCGGATGATGGCCGCACGTGCGCGCCTGTCACTGGTCGGCGCGGGGCGCCCGGCAAGCTTGCCGTCGAAGTCCTTGGCAATGGCATAGCGGAGGGGCTGTCGCTTGTAGTTGGCGAAGCGGGCTTCGGCGCATTCCTCGCCGCTCTGCAACTTGTCCAGCATATAGCTCGGACGGAACCATGTGTCGCGCAGGGCATCGATGCCGAGCAGGAATTCCTGATCTCCGTGAGTGAGCTGCAGCACGCGCTCCTTTGCGGGAGTGGCCACGGGGAAGTATTTCAGTCCGGCGCCGTCAAGAATCTTTTCTACAGATTCTTTGGCAGAATCGGCTACCTGAATAACAATGGCAGGATTCTCGGCAAAGAGAATCTTCACAAGGTCTTTCTCACCGTATGCGCGGAAGCCGTCGGTATATACCTTCAGGCCGCCTGTCGTGTTGGCGAAAGTCATTTCGAGCAAGGTGACGATCAGACCGCCGGCGCTTACGTCGTGCATCGCCAGCAGCTTGCGCCCGCGGACGAGTTTCTGCACAGCCTCGAACGCGGTGCGGAATTTTTCAGGATCCTTGACCGTAGGAACGTGGCTGCCGACCTTGCCCATGGTCTGGAAGAGAGCGGAGCCACCCAGCCGGAGTTCGTCGCTTGAGAAATCTATATAATATAGGGTGGAATTGGCTGTGTTGGCGACAACAGGCGAGACGGTGCGCCGAACGTTCGATACCTCACCGGCTGCTGAGATGATGACAGTGCCCGGTGCGAGAACCTTTGTGCCGTCGCTGTACTTCTGCGTCATCGACAGAGAGTCTTTACCGGTGGGGATATTTATGCCGAGAGCGATCGCAAAGTCGGAGCAGGCTTTGACAGCGGCGTAAAGCGATGCATCGAAGCCTTCGTTGCGGCAGGGCCACATCCAGTTGGCGCTCAGCGACACGCTTTTGAGACCATTGGCGAGTTGCGCACCCGCAATGTTGGTCAGCGATTCGGCTATGGCCAGTACACTGCCAGCTTTGGAATCGGCTACTGCTGCCTGCGGAGCGTGACCTATAGAGGTCGCTATGCCGCTTTTTCCGTGATAGTCGAGCGCCACGACACCGCAGTCGCTGAGCGGAAGCTGGATCTCGCCCTGGCACTGCTGGCGGGCGATTCGGCCTGTAACGGAGCGGTCGACCTTGTTGGTGAGCCAGTCCTTGCAGGCCACGGCTTCCAGCGACAGCACGTCGCTGAGATACTGCGACAGCTTTCCGGCGTCGGTAGGGGCATCGTCGAAGTTGCGCTCGACGGTGGAGTCGGTCATCACCGTCTTGGGAGAGTTGCCGAACATGTCGGACATCTCGAGGTCGATCGGCCGGGCTCCGCTTGAGCGTGTAAAGGTGAAGCGGTGATCGCCTGTAGTCTCGCCAACGACATAGAGCGGGGCACGCTCGCGCTGGGCTATGCGTTCGACGAGCGGAATATCTTCGGCATTGATCACGAAGCCCATGCGTTCCTGGCTCTCGTTCCCGACGATTTCCTTGTCGCTCAGGGTTGGATCACCGACGGGCAGACGGTCAATGTCGATGTGTCCGCCGGTCTCCTCGACGAGCTCCGACAGGGCGTTCAGATGGCCGCCGGCTCCGTGGTCGTGAATGGAGACAATCGGATTGTTCTCCGATTCGGCCAAAGCGCGGATCACGTTGGACACGCGCTTCTGCATTTCAGGATTGGCACGCTGCACGGCATTGAGCTCGATCGAATTGTCATAGCTTCCGGTGTTGACCGAAGATACAGCCCCACCACCCATACCGATGCGGTAGTTGTCGCCACCGGCCACAACGACCTTCTGGCCTGGGCGGGGCGTACCCTTGATGGCATCCTTGCGGTCGGCATATCCTACACCGCCCGCGAGCATGATCACCTTGTCGTAGCCGTAGTTGATCCCGGCTTCCTTGTGTTCGAAAGTGAGCAGAGAGCCGCAGATAAGCGGCTGTCCGAACTTGTTGCCGAAGTCCGAAGCACCGTTGGAGGCTTTGATCAGGATTTCGGCCGGGGTCTGATAGAGCCACACGCGCGGGTTCATCATCAGTTCCCATTTTTTAGCAGCGTCAAGACGCGGATACGACGTCATGTATACGGCCGTGCCGGCCAGAGGCAGTGAGGCGCGGCCACCGCCGAGACGGTCGCGGATCTCGCCGCCGGTGCCTGTGGCGGCGCCGTTGAAAGGTTCGACGGTGGTCGGAAAGTTATGAGTCTCGGCCTTGAGCGAGATCACTGTGTCGATACGGCGCTCGGTAAAGTAGTCGGGACGATCGGGATTGGTCGGATAGAACTGATCGATGCGGGGACCTTTGACAAAAGCCACATTATCCTTATAAGCCGAAACCAGGCCGTTGGGATTTTCCTGTGATGTCTTTTTGATCATCCTGAACAGCGAGCTGTCCTGCTCTTTGCCGTCGATGACGAATGTGCCGTTGAATATCTTGTGGCGGCAGTGCTCTGAGTTGACCTGCGAGAAACCGAACACCTCGCTGTCGGTAAGGGGGCGTCCGAGGCGCGCGCTCAGATCCTTGAGATACTTTATTTCATCTGATGAGAGGGCGAGACCCTCGCTTTCGTTGTATTTTTCAATATCGTCGATATAGACTATGTCGGCCGGCTTTGCATCGGCCTTGAAGTCGCTTGCCTTCAGTCCCTCGTAGACCCGCTGCAGCATGGGGTCGAATGAGGGTACGGCATCCGGAGCTACTTTCCTGAACTCCTCTATACGCACAATGCCGTCAAGTCCCATATTCTGGCAAATCTCGACGGCATTGGTACTCCAGGGAGTAATCATTTCTTTACGCGGGCCCACGAAGCGCCCTTTAACTGACCGGGCATCCAACGGCTTTGCCGAGGCAAGAAGCCAGCTGAGGCGCGCGGTGTCCTCTGTGGTTAAAGGATGACTGGATTGGACAAGGTAGACGGTGTCACTGCCGTTTTTGAAGAATGTAATCATCGGTACGTTTATGAATTTGTGTGCAAAGGTAGCGATTTTTCATGTCATAACCTAATTAATTCGCGTATAAAGCTGTCGGAGATGAGCCAGTAATCGGGTGGAATGCGCAGGCGGTTGCCGCCCAGCACCATCCGGCCGGTGTCGATAAACCGCCGTGCGTCGGCGGTGACACCTGCTGCAATATCCTCGGGCAGCGCCGACAGATCGAGGCCCCGGGCCGTGCGCAGCGAACTGAGAATTATATCGTTCAGACGGTCGAGCGGACTCTCCTCGTCGATTTCTACCGGATACGGCATGCGGGAGAGCCACTGCGCGATGTCGGGAAGGTCAATGCGGCGTGTCAGCCCGTCGAAACTGTGAGCTGACGGTCCGATGCCGAGCCATCGGCCGTCGGCAGACCAGTACAGGCTGTTGTGGCGCGAATGCATACCCGGACGGCATAGGTTCGAGATCTCGTAGTGCTCGAAACCTGCGTCCGCACTCAACTCGCGCAGAAGCCGGAACTGCCAGGATATTGTATCTTCGTCAGGCGGCTCTGCCTTTCCTTTACTGTACATGATATCGAGCGCAGTGCCTTCGGCGTAGGTCAGGCAGTAGGCCGACATATGAGTTATACCGGTAGAAAGTAGTCGGTCGAGCGAGTCTGTCCATATTTTATCGGACATCCCCGGGATGCCGTAAATGAGATCACAACTTACGTTGGTGATTCCGGCATCGTGAAGCGTATCGATGGCTGCGAGAGCCTGCGATGAGGTGTGCCGGCGGCGCATCCACTTAAGGATATTGTCGTTCAGCGACTGCACCCCCATGCTAACCCGGTTGAATCCCATTTCCTTCCAGCCGCGGGCACGCTCGGGTGTGACATCGTCGGGATTGACCTCGATTGTGATTTCCTGCGCACCGGTTACCGGCAATCGGTCAAGTATCTTTGCGAGCAGTCCGATCGGAATAATTGATGGGGTTCCGCCACCGAAATATATGGTTGAAAACGGACCATCGATCTCGCTGCTGCGACAACCATATTCCGCTATGATACCGTCGACAACCCTCTCCATGGTAGAAAGTATCGGCACAGAGTAAAAGTCGCAGTAGATGCACTTGCTGCGGCAGAAAGGTATGTGTATGTAAAGTCCGTTCAATATTTTTTGTCCGGCATCACCTTGCCGCACATAGGTTTGAATTTGCAAAACTGGCAGTTGTCGGTCCCTTCACACTGCGTGAAAGGTGTGGTGTCGTCGAATATCCGTGTGATCAGATCCTCGATCAACGGTCGGAACTCACCGCTGATTTCCGACCATCGTTCAAGTGGTTTGCTTCTGAAAGATATAGGCTTGATCTGCCCATCTTTCACTATCAGCCGCGGAGCCTCGATGACGGGCGTAATTTCGGTCCCGGGCCGCACCATATCGTTGAATGCCTCTGAATAGAGCAGAAGCTGGAATATACCCTGGCGCGTGTGGTCTCTGTTGAACAGATTGGTCATCTCGCGTCCTATAGCGTTGCTGTCGGCACCTGTCTTGTAGTCGATGAAGCGCAGATGCCCTTCCTTAAGGCGGTCGATACGGTCGATCTGCATGCGGAAATTTACTTTCAGCTCCGGAGTTACCTGCCACTGCCGGTCCACGACGTCGAATTCGCCCTTTATATATGTGAAGCCTCCGCCGGAGCAGTAAGCCTCTGCCTCAGCCTCAAGGACACTCCGGATCTGCCGCGAGGTAACCTCTGTGATCAGTTCAGCCTCCATGGTAAGCTGAGGTATTCCGGTCTTGATCTTATCGGGACTGTACAGGACCTTCAGCGTCTCATTTTTCACGAGTTTCTCTATGCGGTCGCTTTCAAGTATCTGTCCGATAGTCTGCCGCGTTATCAGACAACCTTCGTAAGGCCGATACAGCTCGAGCATCGTATGATGGAAAATGTCACCGATCATAGCAGCCGTTATAAACCCCTTGGGCTGATCCTCCTCCCGCAGTCCCTTGACGTACTGCAGATAGAACTGCAGGGGGCAGTTCATGTAGGTTTTCAGAGCCGAAGCCGACAGTCGCGGACCTCCTTCCCGACGGAAACTGTCGAGTTCGTCAAGAACCTTTTGCGTCTTTTGTACCTCGATTTTACGCAGGCCGCCTTGCACACTGCTGCTGTCTATGGCCAGGTGCCGTATGTTGCCTTTGTCGTAGAGATAGATAAGCTGGCTGAGATAGCGTGACATCTCGCCTCCGCCGCGAATTCCCTGCCGGCTGTCGTACATCAGGACAACACGTCTCGCACGCGTGATGGCGCGGAAAAAATAATAGGAGTAATAGCTTTCGGACTGCTCGATCGGAGGCAGCCCGTAGCCGCGCCGGAGTGCGTTGGGGATCATTGTCTTCACATAGTCACGGCGCGGGAACGTACGTTCGTTCATCGACAGAATCAGCAGATTGTCGAAATCGAGGCACCGTGTTTCCAGTACCCCCATCACCTGAAGCCCGTTGAGAGGCGTGCCGTTCAGACTCAGACTTGTTGAACTCAGAATTTTTTCGAACATCATCAGGAATGTAGCTTCGTGCATTCTGATGTCATAGTGCTTTATATTACGGTACAGATCGGTCACATACTGTCTGACAGCCTCGAGAACCTCGAGCTCGACAGTCTGCAACGCCCCCCGCTGCTCGGCTATCGGCCGGAGATGCATACTCAGACCGTCGATCATTTCGGTGACGTATCTGTACGTCTCGTCGACGTCTGCGGGATTTTCGACCGTCCGGAATATGTACTTCAGCGAAGGATGGCTTTCGGCCAGTTCGGCCGCGTCGATATTGTACATGCGGTCGCGGTTTATGCTTCTGCGGATATTCTCGGCGACATCACCGGCTATCAGCTGTATGTGTGGATGCTGCAGTACCTCGAGAACGTCCTGATAGAAAAATGTGCGCGAACCGTCCGACCGCTTGCGGGCGCGCATCTGCAATGCGATGATCACGCGGAACAATGTGGCGAATGTTGTCGACGAATAGGGGACCGACATTGTGACATTGATTTTGTCGACACTATCATCAAGCCCCAGCAACAGCGATGACAGCAGATTCTGCTGCGGCACGACGGCTGCCGTATTGATGCTGTCTGTCCCGTTCCGAAGATTTTCAAGATACCATCCGTTGAGTACACACGCTGCCTGTTTGGCCTGTCCCACGCCGGATGAAAAGCCGATGATATCGATCTGCGGCACCTCCGGGACGCAGGACGGAGTGAAATCCTCGGGCATAGGAAACTGCCGCGCAAGATTCTTTATTATAGTGACAGCCTTGCCGGGGCTCTCACCGTCGAATATAGGCGAAGCTGTGTCCCAGAAGAAATCGGCCGCTCCGGCGGATTGCAGACGTCGCATTATCACGATTTCGGCTGTGGTAAGTTCCGCATGGCCGACAAAAACATACCTGTTGCGCCTGAGACATTCCACCGGCTCATTCTTTACCGCGCGTACGGCGTCGAGAGCGATCATGCCCTTTGTGCCAAGCCGTCTGTCACGCATTTCAGCATTGAAATCGATATAAAGCTGGCCGAGAATCTGCCATAGTGCGAGAAATTTGCGCGTGACAGGCTGTTCGCGGTCGCTGCCGTGGCCCGTATGATACCAGAAAGTGTCGATAGACTCGGTCATGGGCGTTTCGCCCCAAATATCCCGTATGACCTTCTTCTGATCATCAGTCAGATAATCGGCTGTGATGCTTTTCAGATCGTTCAGGTTGCTGTATAGCTTTCCGGCATCGGCCATCGATGAGTCGATGGCATCGAAATCAGACAGTATCATGTCGCCCCAGAATATAAACTTGTCGAAATCCTTGGCTTGCTCGGTGCGTCCGTGCCGTTCGAGTATGGACCGGTAGCAGTTGTAGAGCAGAAAAAGGCGATCGTCGTGCGACGCTTCTATCAGAGGCGACCGACGCGAGAGAAATTTGCCGAATGTCGTGAAGCGCGGCATGAAACTGACACCGCTGGGCATGGCCAGCTGCACATAGCGCTTCAGGAACAGTGCCGAGCGTTTGTTTGGCAATATGAAGATATGATCGGCCAGGTCACCGCCCGATTTCAGCTTGCCGACATGATAGGCGGCTATCTGTTCCAAGAATTTCTGCATAACCTGCTTTGTTGAGTGTGCGCGTCTGCGTCAGACTATCCGCGCGAAACTGCTTCCAAAAATAGCAAAATATTTTGATACGTACAAATAATAATGGCCACGTCATCGCGACGCAGCCATTATTGGAGGGATATAGTAGTGAATTTGGGATTTGCTTATTCAGCGACAACCTCAAAGGGTACTTCGACAGCCACTTCCTTGTGGAACTGGATGGTGGCGCTGTACTTGCCGACCTCCTTGATGCTGTCCTTGATGATGATCAGCTTGCGGTCGACATTGTGACCGAGCTTCTCGAGGGCCTCTGCAATCTGGATTGCGTTGACCGAACCGAAGATAGTGCCGTTGGCGCTGGTCTTGGCACCGATGGTCAGAGCAACGCCTTCGAGGGCAGCAGCTGCTGCCATGGCGTCTTCCTTGATCTTGGCGAGCTTGTGGGCGCGCTGACGCTGGTTCTCTTCGAGAATTTTAATAGCCGAGGGAGTAGCTACTACGGCTTTGCTCTGAGGGATCAGGTAGTTGCGGCCGTAGCCATCCTTTACTTCTACGACGTCGTCCTTGTATCCAAGGCCGCGAACGTCTTCTTTGAGAATGATCTTCATGTGACTTCCTTAGCTTAAGATTATTTCATCAGGTCAGTTACATAGGGCAGAAGGGCGAGATGACGGGCGCGCTTTACGGCCTGTGCAACGCGGCGCTGGAATTTCAGCGAGGTGCCCGTGATGCGACGGGGAAGGATCTTGCCCTGTTCGTTGAGGAACTTCTTGAGGAATTCGGGATCCTTATAGTCGACATATTTGATACCTGCACGTTTGAAACGGCAATATTTTTTCTTCTTTACGTCTACCGACATCGGGGTCAGGTAGCGGATTTCTGATTGTGCCTGTGCCATGATTTAGTCCTCCTTCGTTTCTTGGGTTGCGGGTGCGGCGGCTTCAGCCTTGTTTGCTTTCAGGCTGCGACGCTTTGCTGCATATTCAGCGGCATACTTGTCCTGGCGGAAAGTCAGGAAGCGAAGCACGCGCTCGTCGCGACGGTATGCCGTCTCGAGCTTCTTTACAATAGTGGGTTCGCCTTCGAACTCGATCAGGCTGTAAAAGCCGGTCGACTTCTTGTCGATGGGATATGCCAGCTTGCGCATGCCCCATTCCTCGGTGTTCACGATAGTGCCGCCGTTGTCGGTGAGCACTTTGCTGAACTTTTCTACCGCTTCCTTCATCTGAACATCAGACAAAACGGGAGTTAAAATGAAAACGGTTTCGTACTGCATTGTTTTTTAATGAGTGGTTAACTATTAGTTTTGAGGTGATTAGCGTATATATCCGCAAATCGCTCGCAAAGTTACGCATTTTTCACCTATCTGCCAAATATTTGTGCGACAAATTTCGTATTCATGTTCGATTTTGCCTTCAATTCGCTTTTTTCGCTCATGTCAGCGCTTTTTGGGCTGGATGCTGAGACGGTACTGGACACTGAACATCAGGTAGCGTGGCAGGGAATTGGTGTAGGTGACAGTGCGGCCTGTGGCAGTCACGGCGTAGTTGACGTTGGACAGTTTGTGAAGCAGGTCAAAACCGTCGGCCATGAACACCCAGCGGCTGTTGCGCGGGGGTGTGTAGGTCAGACGCACGTTCCACACGGGATCGGTCGTGTCGAGATAGTCCACGCCGTAGCCGCGACGCGTATAGCACATCAGGTCGGTGCTGATGCCGAATCCGGCAGGAAGCCGGAACACGCCCGACAGTCCGTAATTGATGTGATGGGCGTTCTGTGTGTCGAATCCCGCGCGGTGCGAGGAAGTGTGGCGGTTGGTATAGTCGCAGCGGAGGGTGATGTTCTGTCCGGCAAACTGCCATCCGAACTTGAATTTCTCGCTCAGGGAGCGGTAATTGACCTTGAACGGCTCAGGCTCGGATAGGTTGACGCCGATCATGTCGTTGTAGCGCGAGAAGCTGGCGTCGGCCTCACTGCTGAGAGTGAACTGTTTTTGAGAGCCGAACTGCCAGTTGAGCTCGTCAGTGACGGCAAATGTACGGTCACCGTCGACATTGTACATACGGTTGACACGCACGCCTGTAGAGGTGTCATAAGTGTAGCCGCGTACCAAAGTATTAGAGGTGTGTGTCGCTCCGAGATAGAGCAGGTTGTAGAACGAATGCGACAGCGGCGAATACTGCCAGCGGACAAGGTGGCGGTGGGTAACCTGCGCCTTGAGGTCGGGATTGCCCAGATAGATGTTGAGAGGGTCGTAGTCGGAAGTCACGTCGAGCATATCCACCATATCGGGTAACTCATACCGCACACGGTAGCTGTAGCGCAGGTAATGGCGGTAGTTGGTACGGCCATCCTTCATCTGCCCGCAGAATCCGCCTTCAATCCGGCCGAACCATATGTTGCTGATCTCGACGGCGGTGTTCTGACGTGACAGGCGATAATCGCGGTTGTCGGTCCAATAATCGAGCTTGCGGTGGATGAGGCACAGAGTCGGCGAAAGCTGCAAGGTGAAAAAGCTGCTTTCGGAGCGTTTATAATAAAGCACCTGCGGACTGAACGAATGTGTGTTGGTGTACAGGCGCGTACGGTGACTGTTGCCGGGATCCAGCGATGAGAGATAATCTTCGGGGACGACGCCATATACGCCCATGTCCTCGAGCCGGTCAAGGGCATACAGATATGAGTCGGCTGTGCGGTCCTCGAATGAATATTGGTATGTGAGCCCTGCGTCCCAGTCGCCGAAGCTACCGCGATAGCCGGCGCTTCCACCAAGCGAGATGGTGCGGTTGGGTGAGTTGTCGACGTATTGCCGACGTCGTACGGCAGCCGCAGGATCCTGGCCGTAGTTGACATCGTAATCGCGCCAGAGTTCTTCCTTGCTTCCTTTCAAGCCTCCGTTTACCGACACGAACAGCCGGTCGTTGGACTGCGGTATTTTAAAAGAAAAATATGGATTGATATTGAAGCCCCACGACCGGCTCCATCCGTCGGTGCGCGTGCGGTTGCGGTTGATGACGGCTTCGAGCGCTTCTGACGGGTTGCCTGAGTAAAGGCCTTCGATGACCTCCATGGTCACATCCTGAAGTTCGCGGTCGAATGTTGCTGAAAGCCCCGAGCCGGCATTCTTGCCATAGCGGTACATGCCGCTGACCGCAAGGGATGTGACTGTATTCGAATTGCGAAGATACGCATCATGGGAGGTGTTAAGTGACACTTCACGCTGCCGGCTGTTGCCGAACGAGCGGTCGTAAGTGTCGCCGCCGGGCAGAAAGTTGGTTCGCGAGTTGCTGCGGAAGTCGTTGTTGACCGACTGGGCGAACGCCACATTTCCGTTGGCGACTTTCGTCTCCCCTGCGTCGCTGAAATTATAGTCGACACCGGCCATGCGGTATTCCTTGCGGCCCGCAGGCATCTTCTCGGGCGTCCATGTATCGTTGCGGCCCGGACGGCGGTTGTCGTTGAGATTGTTCACATTGCCGATCAGCGATACGCGCGAGGTGTTTGTGAACATATTGGCGAAGATCTTGGCCAGATAGCGGTCCTGGGTGCCGTAGCCGGCCTGGGCGTTGATGAGCCAGCCCCGGTTGTACTCCTTTTTCAGACGTACGTCCATGGTGAGGACTTTCGGCGCGAGGGGATCATCCTTAAGACGGTCGGATACTTTCTGACCCTCGTATACCTGTATGTTCTTTACGGTGTAAGCCGCAATGTTTTCGAGCATCACATTGTTATTGCCGTCCATGAATTCCTTGCCGTTGAGCAGAAGCGATTCCACAAACTGGCCGTTGATTTTGATCTGGCCGTCGGTGTTGAGTTCGGCGCCCGGGAGCTGGGCTATCAGCGCGTCGAGCATGGAACCTTCTGCGAGCTGGAAAGCATCGGCATCGTAAACGACGGTATCGCCCTTGTTGTAGAATTTAATTTTTGTGGAGGTGACGGTAACTTCGCGAAGGGCCAGCGGAGCGCGGTCGAGGAATATTGTCTCGAGGTGGCGTGATTCCTCGCGACGACCCACGGCCGACACGTCGAACGGCATCAGTAAGGTTTTGTACCCCTCGCAACGCACCTCAAGCATGCAAAGACTGTCGGCACGCGGTATCTGGATGAAAAACATCGACAAGGTGTCGACAGCGCCTCCGCCGGCATATGCGAGACCTTTGTTAGCCTGAGCCGAATCGACGGCAACTCCAGCGGAGTCGAGCCGGAATACGTAGGCTGATGTAAGGTCGGATTTATTGACCGCGTCCTTGACACGCCCGTATATAGTGAGCATGTCGTTGGCGGCGAAACCGCATAGCGCGACAAGCCCCATTATAATAGAAAACAATTTTTTCATAGCAGGAATGTGATGATGAAAGAGTAAAAGCGTCAGGTAAAGATCTCCGACAGTGTGGGATGCGCGTGGATATATCGGTTCGATACGTCACTGAGCGAGCGATGGTCGCGTATCAGAATTGTAGCCTCCGCAATCAGGTCGGAGGCGTGCGGTCCGAGAATAGTCGTGCCCAGGATGCATCCGTCGTCATCCGAAATGAGAAATTTGGCAAGACCATCCGGACATCCCATGGCGCATGCCTTGCCAAGGGATGCGAACTGCCTTTTGACCGTACGGAACCCGATGCCCTGTGATTCAAGCTGAATTTCGGAGAGACCGCATGTGGCGATTTCAGGGTCGGTGAACACGACAGACGGAATGGCATTGCGGTCGAATGCTCCGTCATGTCCCAGAATGACCTTCCCTTGCGCCACCGCGCTGTGCGCGAGCATCGACAGGCCGTTGACGTCGCCGACGGCATAGACGCCCGGTGCGGTGGTCTCCATACGGTCATTGACCTTGATAAAGCCGTGTGCGTCTGTAGCGACACCTGCGGCTTTAAGGCCGCAGGGCAATACAGGCTGTCGGCCGACAGCGCATACAGCAATGTCGGCCTCGATTTGTTCCTCGCCTTTTTTCCCTGAAAACTCTACTATGACACCTTGACCGGATTCAGCTATTTTCACAACTTTGCAGCCGGTACGGAACGTAATGCCCCTGCGGCCGAGCATCAGGCGCAGTCGCTTGGCCATGTCAGAGTCGAATGGCGGCAGTATTTCCTTGCAGTATTCCACAATAGTAGTATCAACGCCGAAAGTGCTGAGAATCGACGCGAATTCCAGACCGATGACTCCGCCGCCGATGATGACGGCAGAGTGGGGAAGAACGGTCATATCAAGAACTTCGTCGCTCGTCAGGGCAAGCTCAATGCCTTCGACAGGGGGAAGCGCCGGCCGGGAGCCAGTTGCTATCACGAGGCGCTTACGGGCGAAAATCTCATCATCTCCAACGCTTACGCCCCTGCCGGGGAGCAATGACGCTTCGCCGAAGATGACTTCCGCGCCGGCGAGTAGTCCTTCGACTCCCTTGCGCAGACTGTCAACGACTTCGTGCATGCGCCCTGTGACGATGCTGTAGTCAATTCCACGCACGTCGGCGACTGTGCCGAAGCGATAGCTGTCGATCGCGTTGCGGTAGGCTTCGGCAGATGATACAAGGCACTTTGTGGGAATGCATCCGCGGTTGAGACAGGTACCCCCAAGCAGATCTCGCTCGATAATGCATGTGGATTCGCCGCGAGCGCACAGCCCGGCGGCCAGTTCATAGCCGCCGGGGCCGGCACCGATGATAATGTTGTCTATTTCGCGCATAAATCCTTGTAGGTGAGACGTGGCTCGGTTGCCGCAAGGGTTTCGTCAGGATGGCGCACGGGGGTATCGTGCGGTGCATTACGTGTGATGTCGGGATTCTCGGCAGCTTCCTTTGCAATGGCACGCATCGCCTCAATGAAACTGTCGAGGGTCTCCTTACTCTCCGTTTCAGTAGGTTCTATCATCAGCGATTCATGGAAGAGCAGCGGGAAGTAGATCGTTGGCGCATGAAATCCCATATCAAGAAGCCGCTTTGCAATGTTCAGCGTAGTGACTCCGGTCGACTTGTCCTTCAGTCCGTCGAATACAAACTCATGCTTGCACGGACCCTGTATAGGCAAGCAATAAAGATCTTTAAGACGGTTCATCACGTAGTTGGCGTTGAGCGTGGCCAGCGGACCGACTTCGCTTAGCCCGTTGCCTCCGAGTGTGAGAATGTAAGCCAACGCGCGTATTATGACAGTGAAATTGCCGAGCCATGATGATATCCGTCCGAGCGACGAGTTGCCAAAATCTCGCACATACAGGCTGCCGTCGGGGTTTTCGCAGACGCGTGGACATGGAAGAAACTCCTCCAACCCAGCTCTGACGCCTACCGGACCGCTGCCGGGACCACCTCCGCCATGGGGTGTCGAGAAGGTTTTGTGAAGGTTGATGTGCATCACGTCGAATCCCATGTCGCCCGGACGCGCCACACCGAGCAGCGGGTTCATGTTGGCTCCGTCGTAGTAGAGCAGGGCGCCGGCGGCGTGTACAGCCCTGGCGATTTCAGGAATGCGCTTCTCGAACATGCCGACCGTGTTGGGATTGGTCATCATGACGGCTGCAACTTCCGGCGACAGTTTATGGCGAAGATCGTCGACATCGACGGTTCCGTCGAGCAGACTTTTCACTTCGATAATCTCGAAACCGGCTACAGCGGCCGAAGCCGGATTGGTGCCATGGGCGGAATCGGGCACAATCACTTTCGTGCGCGCAAAATCAGCCCGGCTCAGATGGTAGGCCTTGATGACCATGAGCCCGGTGAGCTCGCCCTGTGCGCCGGCAAAGGGATTCAGGGTAAATTCGGCCATGCCTCCTATCTCGCTCAGTGCCTTTTCGAGTGTGCGGTACATTTTCAAAGCACCCTGCACGGTTGCGGCAGGCTGCATCGGATGCAGGTGAGAGACGTTGCTGTCGGCTATGACCGCGTCGTTGAGCTTCGGATTGTATTTCATTGTACACGATCCGAGGGGATAGAATCCTGTATCGACGCCGAAATTGTTGGTCGACTGGTTGGTATAGTGACGCACGACCGTGGGTTCGTCAACTTCGGGGAGTACAGGTGATGTCTGTCGGAGGTATTCGGCCGGAATGGCATTGAGCGAGTCTCTGAACTTGCTCTCCGGCAGGTCGTAGCCGCGGCGTCCATGTCGCGAAAGTTCGAAAATCAGCTTTCCGTAGAGTTTGCGGTTCATGGCTTAGAGTTTTTGAATTGTTGATACATAAAGATCAATTTCCGCGGCAGTACGCTTTTCGGTCGCTGCGATGATCATTTCACGCTCATCGATGGCCACGCCTCCGAGAATCCCCGCATGGGCGAGTGCCTCGAGAATCTGCGAGGTAGTAAGGCCATCGGCAACCGACATTTTGAATTCGTTCAGAAATGGTTTGTCGGGATGGCTGAGTTTCATCCTGCCGGTAGCTTCGAGGCGCGCAGCCAGTTCGTGGGCAGCATCGCACGACAGCCGGTTGACTTTGGCAATGCCCTCGGCACCCATAAGCGACATGTACACAGCGGCCTGCAACGTCATTATTCCCTGGTTGGAGCATATGTTTGAAGTAGCTTTCTCGCGGCGGATGTGCTGTTCGCGGGCCTGAAGGGTAAGCACAAACACGCGGTTGCCGAGAGCATCAGTCGTGGCTCCGACGATTCGGCCGGGCATTTTGCGCATCAGCGCACGTGTGGCGCACATATAGCCGAGATAAGGACCTCCGTAGTTGAGCGGCATTCCGAGTGACTGAGCCTCGCCTACCGCTATGTCGGCACCCCATTCACCTGCTGGCCTGATGACTCCGAGCGTGATCGCCGGCGAGTTGATCACGAACAGTGCCTTGATGGCATGCAGGCGCTCGCTCCATCCGGTGAAATCCTCCAGGATTCCGTAATAGTTAGGAGTCTGGGCGATGACGGCGGCTATGTCGCCTGCACCGAGCATGCGATCAAGTTCCTTACGGTCGGTCACACCCGCATATTCGGGGATAACCTCGACAGGAATGCCGTGGTAGCGCGCATAAGTGTTGACGACTGCTGAAGTTTTCGGATCAACGGTCGCAGAGATCAGAATACGGCGCTTTTTACGCGAGGCGTGCACTGCCATCAGCATTGCTTCGGCCGTGGCCGTGGCTCCGTCGTACATCGATGCATTGCTTACGTCGAGGCCGGTCAGTGCGGCCATCATCGACTGATACTCGAATATATACTGGAGGGTACCCTGGGAAATCTCCGGCTGATAGGGAGTGTAGGCTGTCAGAAACTCGCTGCGCGCTGCCATGGTCTCGACCACGGCAGGCGTATAGTGATCATAAGTACCGCATCCGGCAAAGCAGATCAGCAGACGGTTCTGCGAGCCTATTTTTTCAAAATAAGATCTTATCTCAGGTTCGGAAAGTCCGTCGGGCAGATCATATGGCTTTGAAAGCCGCAATTCGGGGGCGACATCGGCATAAAGATCGTCAAGTCCGACGGCTCCGCAGGCCGAAAGCATCTCCTTTATGTCCTCGGCCGTATGTGGAAAATATCTGTGGCTCATAAGCCTCAGTGTTTTTCGGATTCGCAGAGTTTGTCGTAAGCCTCCGGGGTGAGTAGATTGTGGAGTTCGGATGGATCGTTCATCTCGACCTTAATTATCCAGTTTGCCTCGGGATCCTCGCTCAAAAGACGAGGATTATCGAGCAATTCCTCATTGATCTCGATGACGGCGCCGCTGACGGGCGAATACAGGTCACTGGCTGCCTTCACGCTCTCGACAGCTCCGAATTCTTCTCCGGCCACCACGTCGTCGTCGGTTTCGGGCATGTCGACGTATACGACGTTGCCGAGCTGGGCTGCGGCATATTTCGATATGCCTATGTAGGCGATGTTACCCTCGATGCGGGCATACTCATGGGTCGGAAGATAATATACGTTGCTCATCTTTATATATGTTTATGTCTGGTTATGTATTATTTCTGTTATTTTTTATATCTGGGCGTGTAGAACCGTCTGGACACGACTTTGGCGGGGAAAACTTTCCTGCGCACCTGCACTTGCAACCGGGTGCCGGCTGTTGCCGATGAAATGTCGACCAACGCCATGGCCAGGTTCGTGTCGAGCGTGATGGAGTGGTAGCCCGTCGTTACGGAGCCTACCACATTGCCATCTGCATCCAGCACCGGGTAGCCGTGGCGTGCTATGGCCCGGCCTTCGACTTCGAGTCCCACGAGCTTGCGCGTTAGACCTCGTGTCTTGGCATCGGCAAGGGCCTTCTGCCCGATGTACTCCTGCGGTTTGTCGAGCCTGGCGAACATCGACAGAGCGGCCTCGTGGGGTGTTATGTCCTCGTCGAGCTCATCGCCATAGAGCGGGAGACCGGCCTCGAACCGTAAGGTATCGCGGCAACCGAGACCGCACGGAGTCACACCGGCTCCCATGAGCCGGTCCCACATGCGGATAATTACATCGGGCGCCGCGTAAATCTCGAAACCGTCTTCGCCGGTATATCCAGTACGGCTCACGATCATTCCGCCGCAGTCCCGGAACGTATAGAAAGTCAGTTGCGCCACATTGATGTCAAGTATCTCCACCATTGTCCTTTCAGCATCGGGACCCTGGACAGCCAGTTCGGCATAATGATCGCTCAGATCTACTACTCTAACGTCGTATGATCCGATATGGTTTTTGATCCATGCCACATCTTTGTCGATATTGGACGCATTGATCACCAGCAGGAATTTCTCATCATTGTATTTATAGACAAGCAGGTCATCGACCGTACCGCCGTTGTCATTGAGCATCATGCCGTACATCACCTTACCCGCTCCGATGGCTGTTACATCTCCGGTAAAGATAAAGTTGACGAACTGCGTGGCCTGCGGCCCCTCGATCAGGACTTCGCCCATGTGGCTCACGTCAAAGACACCGACGCTGCCGCGGACAGCATTGTGTTCCTGTTCGATTCCGGCATAGCTTATAGGCATGTCGTAGCCGGCGAAGGGCGACATGAGCGCGCCGAGTGCGATGTGCCGGTCATATAGGCAGGTAGTTTTCATGGTTATGAAGTATTAGGTCTATTAATTGTTCGGTGGTGAGTCCGTCTATCACGGATGTCGTATCAATATTTTTCAGAACCGCCTCAAGCGAGGTTCTGTCGGCTTTTGTCCCGATAAGCCGGGCGCACAGATCGGTATTGAGGTCGCCGGCGGCAAAGAAGTCTCCTTTGAGCTCAAGGCTCTGTATCTCGTTCCAGTCGTTGAGATATGCCACGCAGTAAAACTCACCCACACCTTCGATTCGCATGCCTTCATGAGTGTGGGGAACGCGATCATTGTAAAACTCAGGACGAAGATATGTAAGCTCAATTTCCCTGACTTCGCTGATATCTTTTTCAGTCATCGTATAAAAACCATCGGAACACAGATACGCTACGGCATGGTCAATGAATTCGCGGCAACTGATATGCAGGCCTTTACTTTTAAGAGTACATATGCGGGCAGGCACCGATCTGACACCTTTCCCCATCAGTTTGGCGCGCGACGGAGTCAGAACTTTTGCCATTGTCGCAGGGTCGGCATCGTAAAGCATTGTGCCATGGACGATGCTGTGTCCGGGTAAGGCATAGAAAGCGTTGCCGGCCACTTTGCTACCGTCGATTTCGATATCGTTGCGTCCGCTTTTTTCAGCCACAATACCGAGGGAGCCGAGCATCTTGATGACGTTGCGTGTATATCGGTCAAACGAGGTCTGAACTCCGTCGCGCCGGGTCACATAGGAAAACATCACGTTATTGCAGTCTGAATATACGGACCCTCCTCCGCTCTTCCGGCGCCACACATCGATACCAGCCTCGCGACAGAAATCGAGGTTGATCTCAGCGCTCATTATCTGATGACGGCCGCAAATGACAGACGGCCGCACCTGCCAGGCAAAAAAATAATCGCCGTCGGGCAGATGCCCGGCTACCCATTCCTCCAGTGCCAGATAGAAGGGGAGACGCCGGGAAGCATCCTGAGGCAATTTGATTCCTTTCATTTCCTTGCAGTTTTTTCTCCGTTCGCAAAGATAATGAAATTTTTCTTTAAAACAAGCGCTTAACTAAAACTTTACAATTTTTCGTAATGCCGGAGATAATTGCGGGCTGTCGCCGATACATCGTATAAAGTCATGACACGTCTGCAGGCCCGGTCCACACGTTCAGAATCATAATTGCGGCATGAGGTCTCAATAGCTTTGGCCATATCAGCCGGATCGTTATTCCGGAAATAGATACCACACTGTCCGTTGTCGATAACTTCGAGCAGCGGAGGCAGATCAGATACGGCGACCGGCACACGGGCGGCCATTGCCTCCGCCACAGTCAGGCCGAATCCCTCGATCCTGGATGGCTGTACGAGCAGATCATAATCTTTCAGATGAGCCTTGAGATATTCCTGCGGCAAAGATCCTCGCAAGGTTATTTCATTTTCAAGACCAAGATCCGAAACCATCGTCCTGATAGCGTCAGCGGAGTCGGCGTCGCCTATGAAATCGACATGGACACATATGCCGCGTTCTTTCAGTATCCGAACGGCTTCGATGGTGATATCCTGCCCTTTGATGGCAAAATTCACACGCCCTATCTGGGCTATTCTGAGAACTTCGTCCGGCTCGTGGTTATCGCGTTGTTTATATTCGCCGGCGGGGATACCGTTCATGACCACTTCCGGATGTACATTTGCATTTGTTCTCAGATCATCGGCAGCCTTGGACGATATCGCAAATAAATGAAGATCATCTGAAAAGAACTTTCCCAACTCGCTTCGCCAGGTAGTATGATGAGTCGTACACCAGTGTTTCATATAGCGTCTGCGCACCAGTCTTGGTATGTTGACCCCATGAAAATGTATGAAATCCGCGTCAAGGCGGCTGATAATCCTATTCAGCTTAATGATGTACCAGGGGTTGTGGGAATTTAGCGGACGTCCGATGCGGTGCATATCCACAGCCTTGTCAATGGTGGCAGCAAGCCGCTCGTCAATGTCATCATTGATGACCACGAGAGCAACCGAGTGGCCGAGACGGCTTTGCTCATTGGCGATATTGACGACCATCGTTTCGATGCCTCCGTATGTCAGTCCCCACAACAGATGTACTATGCGCATACTCTGAATTTCTTATATTGTCATTTTACCGTCAACAAAGTTAATAAATATTCTTAAAATGACAAAAAAACGGTCGGCAGCTTTTGTACTTATAAAAAAATGTGTAACTTTGCACCCGCAAACGCACTTGGAGAGATGGCAGAGTGGTCGATTGCGGCGGTCTTGAAAACCGTTGAGGGTCACACCTCCGGGGGTTCGAATCCCTCTCTCTCCGCAATTATGGCTGGTTACCAGTAAGTTGCAAGATTTATGCACAGATTTGGACACGAAAGTCTGAATTTTGGAATGATTTTAGGCCGGATATGACCGCATGGTTGTGTCCGGCTTCACTTTTTTTGGGCGTCCTTGTCAAATTTAAGTTTTTCTGATTGTCGGCCAGGGAGTGAGATTATGGCTGCAATGACAGCAGCTTCAATCGCAATACCGGTTTCATGTGCCTCAATAATGACGGTATCTATATCCTCCATTACGGCATCGAGGTTCTGCCCGTTATTCTTACAGGCTATGGCTACTCTGTTGTAATCAGTGCAGAATACCAGAAATACCGGAGCCTGAGCTATTTGTTTTTGTCTACCGCAATACTTCCGACATCTTTTTACGATGCTCAGGATCCTCTACTGCGATGATAGAAACAAGCTGAAGGTTGACGCAGTTCGGAGCTGCTTGAGTAGCATTTACAATCAGAGTGAGATTATCATCACCGATAGGTTCATCGGTAAATCTGCTGATTGACCGATGACCTAACAGTGTTTCTATAACAGAATTCATTTGCCGATATACTCGCTAAAGAACTTTTCAATCATGTCAAAGGGGATTATGTCCTTCTGATCATAGAGGTCGGTGTGGCTTGCGTCGGGTATGACCATGAAAAGCTTGTTGTTCTCCTTGCCTGGGGTAACGGTGAGTCTTTTGTAGGCGTCGCTACCGAAATAGAAGGAATGTGCCTTCTCTCCGTGGAGAATCATGACTGCATTTTCAATCTCTCCGGCACGGCTCATCAGAGGGAAGTTAATCCAGGGAATCGGAGATGTGGCGTTGCGTCCGCCATTGGAGTTGAGCGAGCGGGGATGATAGCCGCGCTTGGTCTTGTAGTAGTCGTGATAGTCGCGGAGGAACTTGGGTGCGTCGTCGGGCAATACATCCGGAACACCGCCGCCGAGTTTGGGTGTGCCGTTGATGTAGTCCTCGGTGCGCTGTGCGGCCAGTTTCTCGCGGAGGGCATTGCGGGCTTCCGCACTGTCATCGGCATCGAAATAACCGTTGGCATTGACGCGGCTCATGTCGTACATGGTTGAAGCGAGGGTAGCCTTGATGCGCGGGTCAGCCGCTGCCGCGTTGACGGCTATGCCGCCCCAGCCGCAGATACCGATGATGCCGACTTTCTGGGGGTCAACATCAGGATTGGTGACAAGATAATCGACGGCCGCGCTGAAGTCTTCGGTGTTGATGTCGGGAGAGGTCATGTAGCGGGGTGTGCCGCCGCTTTCGCCGGTGAAGGAGGGGTCGAAGGCGATGGTAAGGAAACCACGCTCCGCCATTTCCTGCGCATAAAGACCTGCCGCCTGCTCCTTGACTGCGCCGAAAGGTCCGCATACGGCTATGGCGGGGAGTTTGCCAGTCGCACCTTTGGGCTTATACATATCGGCGGCAAGCGTGATGCCGTAGCGGTTGACGAATGTCACCTTGCTGTGGTCAACTTTGTCACTCTTGGGAAATGTCTTGTCCCATTCTTTGGTCAGAGTCAGATTTTCCATATTGTTTCTGTTTTCTTTTGGATTGGAGGCGTAGAGGTCTGTAATTCCTGCTGAAAGAATCAGCAGACCAACCGCCAGCAATTGCTTTACATTCATATCGGGTTAGGTTAATTGTATCCAAATGTTTATCTGTATGATTTGCGATAGATTTCCGCTGCATCTCCATCAGACAGTTCGCAAGGATTGGCGGCATATAGTCCAGGGTTGGTCTCACGGGCATTTACAGCGAGTGTCATAAATTCGTCCTGTGTGAATCCGTAGTCGCTCATCTTCAGATTCTCGACGCCACAGGCTTTCTGAAGCTCATACAGAGCGGTGAGGAAATCCTCAGGTTTGTCTGCATCCTTGAACCCCATCGCTTTCGCCATCTTTATGAAACGCTCGTCGCAGGCGTGCCTGTCAACGAAGAAACGATAGAACTCGTTGGAAATCATTATAAGCCCGGCTCCGTGAGGCAACGAGGGATGAAACGCACTCATGGCGTGTTCCATAGAATGTTCAGCGGTGGTGCTTGTAACCTGCATCGTAAGTCCGGCAATTGTGCTGCCGTAAGCTACACCTGTACGTGCCTCGATGTCGTTGCCGTCCTTAACGGCACGGGGAAGATACTTAGCGATATTCTCTATGGCAGAGAGTGCGACAGGCTCACTCAGAACATTAAGGAAGCGGCTTATCATAACTTCCGTATTATGGAAGAGCGCGTCGAATCCCTGATATGCCGTATATTTCGCCGGCACTGTTTTCATCAGTTCGGGATCTACAATGGCAAGGACGGGGTTGAGCGAAGGAAAGCCGAATCCTATTTTTTCATTTGTCTGGAGATTGGAGATTACACCCCAGCAGTTGATTTCCGAGCCGGTTCCGGATGTGGTGGCAATCGTTACGATAGGCAGACCGGGATTGACGAGCGGCTGTGCCTTTCCGGTACCGCCGTTGACGTAATCCCATAGATCTCCGGGATTTGTAGTCATAGCTGCAACTGCGATTGCGGCATCAAGGACGGCACCGCCACCCAAAGCCACGATGAAATCGCATTTGTTTTCACGAGCCACTGCAGCAGCCTCCATGACAACCTCCTTTGATGGATTCTCATGTATATTCGAGCATACCACATAGCTTACTCCGGCTTTGTCAAGCTGTTCGACAGTACGGTCAAAAGAGCCGTTTGTGTGAACAGACTTTCCGTTGGAAATAAGAAGCAGAGCTTTCTTTCCGGGGAGTTCCTGTTCCGACAGTTCGTTGAGTTTTCCACATCCGAAAAGCAGTTTCGTCGGAGTGAAAAGATCAAAATTCATATCAGTCATATCTTGTTCAATTTAGTTTTCAATACCAGTCATGTTTCTCACGGCGTTCAAGGGCGTCGATGCGGCCCATCTCTTCAGGAGTCAGCTCAAAGTCAAAGATTGAGATATTCTCTTTCTGATGGTCGGGGTTACTTGAACCGGGGATTACCACCACACCGTTCTGAAGGTCCCAGCGGAGTATGGTCTGCACCAGCGATTTCCCATGTCTGCGGGCAATATCCATGATTACCGGCTCTTTCATCAGTTCCGAGTTGAAGCCACGGCCTCCGAGCGGATACCATGCCTCGACCACTATTCCGTTGTCATGCAGATATTCTATCACTGCCTTATCCTGATAATAAGGGTGAATCTCGTTCTGGTCAAGCACAGGCTTGATGCTTACTTTGGGCAGAAACTCCGACATCTCCTTGATATAATAGTTGGAAACGCCGAGGGAGCGGATTCTGCCCTCCTTTACATAACGCTCCATAGTCTTGTAGGCTTCCACATCGTGTGAGCCGGGATGATGAAGCAGCATCAGGTCGATGTAGCCTATATTGAGCTTGCGGAGGCATTTCTCTATATTCTTCTCTGCATCGGCAAACTCGTTGGGATATAGTTTTGTGGTCACGAATACATCCTCGCGTTTAACGAGTCCTTCTTCTATCGCCTGACGTATCGCCTGTCCGACTTCTTCCTCATTGCCGTAGAAACTTGCGGCGTCAAACTTATGGTATCCGAGTCTGATTGCTGATAATATTGCGTTCACACATTTGTCGCCGTGAAGACTATAGGTGCCGAGACCTACAATCGGCATATCATATCCGCTGCTGAGTTTTATAACGGTTGGATTCCCGTTTGTCCCTTTCGAGAGGTCAAAGCGTCCTTTCTCACTCCGTTCCGGTCGTGATTGCCCCTGACCGTCCATATTGATATTGTCTCCATCCGGATGGTTACAGGCATTTGCTGTCATTGCCATGGTCGCTGGTATTATAAAGTTTAGAATTTTCATACGGGATATTTCTATTCTTTCACGTTGCAAAATTACGCAAAGAGCCCCACAGCATAGTTGCTGTAAGGCTCAATCATAGTTTCTGAAAAGTTCAGCTATATTTTTATCCCATTACAGCCGTAGGCACGATACCGAATTCTTTTTTGAACGCTGTTGAAAAATGGGATGGATTGCGGAATCCGACCTCGGCATATACCTCGACGACTTTCTTTTTCCCGGTTTTCATGAGTTCATACGCTTTTTCAAGGCGTTTCTTGATAAGCCATTTTTCGGGAGTAAGGTTACTGATTTTCTTGAAATCACGCTTGAACGTGGCAAGACTGCGCCCTGTATAGTGGGCTATTTCCTCTATGCTCAGGTCGCACATGAAGTTTTCCTCCATAAAGCCGAGAATGTCTATCTTCCACGGTTCATTGAAATCGAACATCGTTGGCACGAATCTGTCATCAATAGATAAAAGTGCCATCAGCCCCTCCTGTAGTTTCAGCTCCATGAAATTATCTTTGGGTTTCACCTCCGGGTCAAAATACGGAGTCATGGATGTGAACAGGCTGGCAAGTTCCACAGTCTTCGGCAATTTTATTACTCCATCGGGAAGTTTGGCTGTTTTTGCCTTAATCTTGTTGAGCGACAGTTTGCTATACATCTCCCTAAGGAAATTGCGGGTGAACATAAGAAATACACCACAATAACGCTCTCCCTCGTATGTTTTCTTATACATTGTGATATGGTGGTCACGGGGGATAAATACACATTCACCCTTGCGAACATGGATTTTCTCAGTTCCGTTGTCGAGAATCATCTCGCCGGAATATACATAATTGAGGGCATACTCCCGCGAGCGATGTATGCAGCCGCTCAAGTCATCATAGAAAAAGCTGTAAAAAACATTGTTGTAGTTGAATATCAGCTTCATCGGTCCGAGGTTCTCTTCTGTATCTATTGCCATAATTTTATCTGTTTGGACTGCAAAGATAATAATAAATTTAGCGAAGGCAATTTCCTTAAGGCTCAATTCCCATATCACAAAAGCTCAATTTCCTAATAATAATCCAACTCTTACATTCTTTATTATATCGTAAAAAACTCAGGATGGTAGTGATTTTTAGTTAGTTGTAGAATTTATGCACAGATTTGGACACGAAAGTCTGAATTTTGGAATGTTTTTAGGCCGGATATGACCGCATGGTTGTGTCCGGCTTCACTTTTTTGGGCGTCCTTGTGCAAACATTTATGATGGAATTGTATACGTCAAGCGGCGCCAATTCATTGTCTTTTAAATTTTAAAGTCAGCTTAACGCGAATTTGATTCTTTACTCGGCAGAGATAAGAAGGTCGTAAATAACCCAGCAAATTATGGAAGAAATGAGAATAACTACGAAGATACGTAGGGGCTGCGACTTTAGAATCCGCAATTTGCCGCAAATCCAATACAGAAGGGCTGTAACTGCTGCAATCAATGCATAAACAAACCAATGCTGCTCCATGATGATTTATATTTGAACTTTTCTTATTAGACGAGTATCTCCACAAAAAATTACAAATATGATAGAAAAAGACTATTTATTATTGGGTGGGCGATAAAACTAATATAGCGATATCAATCGTAGTTCGGGAATAGAATATAGGTGTTATGAAAAACAGGAGGCACAGCGGATTTCGCTATGCCTCCTGTTTTGTCATTCAGAACTTTCAGATCTGATTATTCGGCTTTGCCTGCGCTGCCAAGAACGTTTACGATCTTGTGGCGGTAGAGTTTCTCCATGTTGTCGCGGGCCGGACCCAGGTATTTGCGGGGGTCAAATTCGGCAGGCTTCTCGGCGAAGACGCGGCGGATAGCTGCGGTCATGGCCAGACGGCTGTCGGAGTCGATGTTGATCTTGCAGACAGCGCTCTTGGCGGCCTTGCGGAGCTGCTCCTCGGGGATACCGATTGCGTCGGGGAGTTTGCCGCCGAACATGTTGATGGTGTCAACCTCATCCTGGGGTACCGACGACGAACCGTGGAGCACGATGGGGAAGCCGGGAAGTTTCTCCATAACGGCGTCGAGAACATCGAATGCCAGAGGCGGGGGTACGAGCTTGCCGTCGGCGTTGCGGGTGCACTGTGCGGGAGTGAACTTGTATGCGCCGTGCGAGGTGCCGATCGAGATAGCCAGCGAGTCGCAGCCTGTGCGGGTAGCGAAATCGATAACTTCTTCGGGATCGGTGTAGGTGTGGTGGTCAGACGAAACTTCGTCCTCAACGCCGGCCAGTACGCCGAGCTCACCCTCAACGGTTACATCGAACTGGTGTGCGTAGTCTACGACCTGCTTGGTGAGAGCTACGTTCTCTTCGTAGGGAAGGTGCGATCCGTCGATCATAACAGATGAGAAGCCCGAATCGATGCAGCTCTTGCAGAGTTCGAACGAATCACCATGGTCGAGGTGAAGAACGATCTGGGGCTTTTCCCAGCCGAGTTCCTTGGCATATTCCACTGCGCCCTGTGCCATGTAGCGGAGCAGGGTGGCGTTGGCATAGTTGCGGGCACCTTTCGATACCTGAAGAATCACGGGCGACTTCTCGGTAGCGGCAGCCTTGATGATGGCCTGCAGCTGCTCCATGTTATTGAAGTTGAAAGCGGGGATAGCGTAGCCACCCTTGATGGCCTTCGCAAACATTTCACGCGTGTTTACAAGACCTAATTCTTTGTAATTTACCATTTTGGATTGATGTATATTTTTGTGATAGTATTCGCTTTGTTTTCAACTGCAAAGGTAGTAATTTTTCCCGGACTAAAGCGAATATTTTATTTAATTTTTCTAAATATCTTTGAACGAAAGATTCCAATAAGAAGTGCAACGGCCTTCTCCTCACTCCTCCTCAGGGTAAG
>CABRGT010000007.1 GCA_902470475.1 uncultured Porphyromonadaceae bacterium
CGATGGTACTGCGAAAGTGGGAGAGTAGGTAACCGCCCCCTATTACGAGCGCCCCCGAGGAATCCGATTCCCCGGGGCGCTCTCTTTGTATGGATACTTATTAATTTAATCAGCCAGGGTAATCGGGGGAGCCGCAGGCGGCGGAGGCAAGGCGGATTGATGCGCAGCATAGGTCGGTGCCGCAGATCGTGCAGTCGAGGCGCAGGCGAGCAGCCTGCTTTCCCTGTGCTGCGCGATGTCGTAGTGTGAGGGTGTGGTGGTTTATGTAGCTTTTGTATGGCTTAGGTGGCTTATATATAGCTTATGTGGCATATGCGGTGTGCTGCGGGCAAACTGGTCGATGTGTGGCTCTGGAGATACGGAGATAGGGTATGTGTGTTTGCTGGTGAGATTTGTGTGCGTTTTTTTGGACGGGTTGGGAAATTTGTGTAATTTAGCGGAACGAGAGGTCCCGTCCGGAGTGATCTGCTCAAGCTATGCCATGAAGACTTTCATAAGTTTGTTGCTGTTATTGTTTCTTGTTTCTTGCGGAGGCCGTGAGAAGGCAAGCAACATGGACTTGGAGGATCTTTACGCTCTGTTGGATGCTGAAATCGCGCGCAGTTCCGAATATGAAAGGATGAAGGAGGCGAGAATTGAGAAACTTAGGATCAAACTTGCCGCTGCCACGGATGATGACGAGATGACGGAACTTACATCGTCGCTCGTAAAGGAGTATGAGGCTTTCAATGCTGATTCGGCACTGTATTATGTAATGCTGAATCTTGACCGGCCTTATGTGAGGAAACGGCCGGAGCTGCATATGTCGATGCTGATCAGAAAAGCGGATGTGCTCGCCCATGCGGGGCTGTTTACGGATGCGCTTGAGATAATGCAGTCGATCCCGCGCGAATCGCTGAGCGATGATCAGCTGGAGGGTTATTATGCCACGTATTGTGCCACTTATCAGTATCTGAGCGAATATACCAATGAACATGAGACCGGTCGTGCTTATGAGCAACTGCGGGCGCAGTATTCGGATTCACTTGAGAATGTCGCTCAGACAGGTTCGTTCAACCATCAGGTGTATGTGATGGCTGAACTGGCCCGCGACGGTAAGCCTGAAGAGGCAATCGAGGCTTTGACAGAGTTTCTTGACCGGTATAAGAGCGGCATGCGTGAATATTCGATCATAGCGTCGACGCTGTCGTACATCCACAAGACGGCGGGGAATGCCGATGATTACAAGCGCTACCTGGTGCTGAGTGCGATCAGCGACGTGCGCGGCGCGGTGAAGGAGAATATGTCGTTTCGCGAGGTGGCCACGGTGATGTTCGAGGACGGAGATGTCGACCGTGCAAACCGCTATCTTAAAAAGAGTTTTGCGGATGCCAACTTCTATTCGGCGCTGATGCGCAACGTTCAGTCGGCCAAGATGCTGCCGGTGATAGACGAGGCATATTCGATACGTCAGGACGAACTTACGGGGCGACTGCGCGGGCTGGTGCTGGTGTCGGGGGTACTCTCGATAATACTGATAGTCACGATTCTGCTTATTCTAAAACAGTTCAGAAGTCTGCGGAGAGCCAACTCACGGGTCCGCAGCGCCAATGAGGAGCTGATGAAGATGTCGGAGGAGCTGAGGCAGGCCAATGCCGACCTGGCTTCGCGCAATGCCGAACTGCATGAGTACAACCGAACGAAGGAACAGTATGCGGGACTGTTCATGGAATATTGCTCGACGGCCATATCGACGCTGCAGCATTACCAGCAGTCGCTGCGTGTTATGGTGGCGCAGGGGGGCAACCGGGCAGGGCTGCTCAGAAAGCTCGAGACATCGGAAATCTCCGACCAGCTGCTGCGCAATTTCTACAAGCGGTTTGATGAGGCGATTCTCAGTATATATCCGTCGTTTGTTGAGAAATTCAACTCCCTTCTGCGGCCCGACGAGCAGATCGTACTCAAATCGGGCGAGCTACTGAACACCGAGCTGCGTCTGTTCGCGCTGATCCGTCTCGGCATCGACGACAGCGCCAAGCTTGCCGAGTTCCTGCGCTGCTCGATCTCGACAGTGTACACCTACCGCTCGAAGATGCGCCGGCGTGCTCTTGATCCGGGCACTTTTGAGGATTCGGTGAGGAATATGGTGTGAAAATACCTGTAAAATCCGTATGACGACATATTGATTTTTCGTTACTGCTGATTTATAAAACTGGCAGACAGCCAGTGCTTTGTATGATTCGGGAGTTTTGATTTTTGTTTGAGAGGCTTGATATGGGGCCGGAAGTTGGAGACCTTTGCAAAAAATGAAGGCAGAGTGTCACAAAAACCATGAAACACATAATCAAAATCTTAAATCATACACTAATGAAGAAAAAACTATGGAATTACCGAGCGTTTGCCCTGGCGTTGCTGTGGGTGATGGCTCTGATGTCCGTGCCGTGTGCGTCGGCGCAGACATTGACAGTGTCGGGTACGGTGACGGATCCGGCCGGCGAGGTGCTGATCGGAGTCAGCGTCTCGGTCAAGGGCGAGCAACAGCACGCCGTGGCCACGGACTTTGACGGCAATTACACGCTTGAGGCCGTGCCGTCGGGCGGCACGCTCGTGTTCAGCTATGTCGGCTTCAAGGCCGTGGAGCAGCCTGTGAACGGCCGTACGAAAATCGATGTAACCATGAGCGAGGACAACGAGCTGCTCGACGAGGTTGTCGTCGTGGGCTATGGCTCTCTGAGCCGCAAGGAGCTGTCGAGCTCGATCGTGCAGGTCAACCGCGAGGACTTCCAGCGCGGCGCCATGAACAGCCCCATGGAGATGCTTACCGGCAAGGTCGCAGGTCTGAATGTGTCGAGCACGGCGTCGGCCAACCCGAACGCGGGCGCCGACCTGCAGGTGCGCGGCGCTACCTCGCTCAGTGCCGGCAACGGACCGCTGATCGTGATAGACGGCGTGGCCGGCGGCGACATCCGCACGCTCGCGCCGCAGGACATAGAGTCGATGTCGGTGCTCAAGGACGCTGCCTCGGCAGCCATCTACGGTACGCGCGGTGCCAACGGCGTGATACTGATCACTACCAAGAAAGGCACGGGCGAGCCCGGACTTCCGGTCATCACATTTGATTCATATGGTGCGCTCGCGTTTGCCAAAGATAAGCCCGAGGTGCTGTCGCCCTATGAGTGGCGCCTCGCACGCCGCGGCAACGACTACGGAGCCAGCACCGACTGGTATGATCTCATCACCCGCGACTACGCCTACGACACGAACCAGTATCTGTCGATCGACGGATCGCTGGCCAACGGCGGCTACTACACGGCATCGGCCAACTGGAAAAAGGCCAACGGCCTCGACATCGTGAGCCGTCGCGAGGAATTCGGCGGCCGCGCGGCCGTGTCGGCCAACGCCCTCGACAGCCATCTGCGCTTCACTGCCTCGATCAACGCCCGCAAGGTGAAGGAAAACTGGGGCGACGACGGCATGTTCGACACCGCGCTTGGAATGAATCCGACGATTCCGGTCTACAATACCGACGGATCGTACTATCAGCCGACGTCGCCGACCGACGTGAAGAATCCGGTGCAGCAGCTACGCGTGAACACCTCGCGCGGCAACCGCACCTATCTGCTCGGCACTGCCGACGTGAAGTACAACATCTGGAGCAACGACCGTCACAGCGTCAGCACCACACTGTCGTACTCATACAACTACAATGACCTGAAGAGCGACTACTATACCCCGACCACTTCGGGCGAATCGTACTGGGGCGGCTATGCCGGCCGTGCGTCGCAGCAGTATCAGAAGTGGTGGACCAACCGCGTGGAATGGCTCGCCAACTATGGCTTCCAGAGCGGCGACAACGATGTGAAAGTCGTGGCCGGCTATTCGTTCGAACGCTCCAACTGGGAGCAGATGTTCATGCAGAACAATGGCTTTACTTTCGACAAGCCCCTGTGGAACGGCATCGGCTCGGGTTCGTGGCTCGGCGACGGTAAGGCGCAGATGTACGGCGGAAAGAGTCAGTCGACGCTGATAGGCTTTTTCGGACGTGTCAACTATTCGTGGCGCGGCATGATCATAGCGTCGGCCTCGATACGCCACGAAGGCTCGACCAAGTTCGGTTCCGACAAGAAGTGGGGCTCGTTCCCGGCCGCTTCCATAGCATGGGAAATGGCCAAGGCGCCTTTCCTGTCGGACTACGTGCAGACTGTGCAGAGCCTCAAGCCGCGCTTTTCGTACGGCGTGACGGGCCGCAGCGACTTCGATGCCTACAAGTCGCTGGCCACATATTCGCCCAGCGGCACATATCTGATCGACGGCCAGTGGGTGACCGGTTACCGTCCGTCGAACAACGCCAATCCCGAGCTTGGCTGGGAGAAACTTACCAGCGCCAACTACGGCATCGACTTCATGTTCTTCAACCGTCTGTACGGTTCGATCGAATACTTCGACCGTCGTTCGCAGGATCTTCTCTATAATTACACGGCCCCGCAGCCGCCGTATGTGTATCCCGACATTCTTGTGAACGTAGGCACGACCAAGAATACCGGTATCGAACTGGCGCTTACGGGTGATGTCGTCGTCAACCGCCCCGTGACCTGGACCACCGGTGTCAACTATTCGTACGGCACGACCCGACTCACCAAGCTGTCGAACAGCATTTACCAGGCCTCGTATCTCGATCTGTACCAGAAGCCCGGCGTAGGCACGAGCGAATATTTCTTCCGCGTGGAGGAAGGCGGCCGCATCGGCCAGTTCTACGGCTATGAATATGCCGGCGTCGACGAGAACCACAATATGCTGGTCTATACCGCCGACGGCGACAAGGTGCCGGCGGCGGCAGCCGATCCCAACGACAAACGCTACATCGGCGACGGCGCTCCCAAGCACTTCCTGACCTGGAGCAACACCGTAAAATGGAAGAACTTCGACCTGAGCCTGATGTTCACCGGTGCGTTTGACTTCCAGATCTTCAACATGCGCAAGTACGGTATGGGCCTGCGCGGAAGCGGCAGCGACAATGTGCTCCGCAGCACCTATCTCAAGGACCGTGACGTGTGGTCGGGCGGCGGTGTCATCTCGTCGTACTTCCTCGAGCGGGGCGACTACTTCAAGCTCGAGAACGTCACCCTTGGCTACACCGTGCCGCTGAAGAACCGGCGCCTGCTCGACTCGCTGCGCGTGTATCTGTCGGCCCGCAATCTTTTCACCATCACCGGCTATTCGGGCACAGATCCGTCGGCCGTGACTTCCACCGGCATTACCCCGGGCATCGACGTGTCGTCGGCCTATCCCACCGCCACGCAGCTGACTCTCGGCGTGACAGTCCGTTTCCGTTAACCTTCAATCACTTGATACAATGAAAATCAAAAGACATATACTCGGTGTGCTCGCAGCTGCCGCCGTGGCCGCAGGCACCTGGTCGTGCACCGATCTCGACGAAGTGACGTTCGACCGCATCGACGCCTCGACCTATTATCAGGACGAAAGCTCCGTCAAGGGGGGCCGTGGCCTCCATCTATGCCAGTGCAGCCAGCGGCTTCCTGGAATATTTCTGGTATCTGAACGAATTTCCCGCCGACCAGATCGCCTGGCGCACCTGGAACGGAGGCGCCTGGGGCTATGACGAAGCCGCCAAGTTCGTGCTGTCGAGCCAGACGTGGAATTCCGAATCGGTCATCATCCGCCAGGCCTGGGAACACGCCTGGGAGACGATCGGCCTGTGCAACACGCTCATCAACGACCTTGAGCAGCTCAATCCGGCCTCGCTGGGCATGACCGACGCGCAGCTCGCATCATACATAGCCGAAGTGCGCACCATGCGCGCCTGGGCCTACTACAACAACTTCGAACTCTGGGGCGGTGCGCTGCCTCTGAACGTATCGGTGGGTGGAGCCATCCCCGGTTCGGCCGATCCCGACTTCGACAAGGGCTGCCAGGTGATCTGGAATTTCATTGCCGATGAGCTCGACGGCTGCTATGCCGACCTCACGGCCGAGGACGGCTCCGGCGCCACACGCAACCGCATGAACCAGGGCATGAACCGCATGCTGAAGATGCGTCTGCTGCTCAACTCGCAGCTATTCACCGGCACCGACCGCTACGCCGACTGCGCCACGCTGTGCCAGGAGATCATCGACGGCAAGTACGGCTCGTACAACCTTGCGTCGGACTACCGCACCATCTACAGCGTCGGCAACGCCGCCTGTCCGGAGGTAGTGTTCGCATTCGCCATGGAGGCCGGCCGCATGACCAACAACAACCGCAACACCCCCTTCCTGCCCTACAACTACGACGAGATGTTTGACTTCGCAAGCGATCAGGGCGGCTGGAACTGCACCTGCCTCGTTCCCTCGAAGGACAACACCGGCACACTCGTGCCCAATGCCGGCAGCGAAGGAGCCAAGAGCTTCCTGTTCGACTACGGCGACAAGCTGGGCGCACCCTTCGACCGCATGAACGACAAGGACATCCGCAAGCAGCCTTTCAAGTGCGACGCCGCCGGAAACTGGCAGGGCATCTTCGCTATGGGCGCCCAGATCAACTACCTGACCGGCGAGCCGGTGCTGGCCGACGCCGACCTGCAGGACAAGCCGCTGATCTACGTCGACCAGGTGGGCACGTTCCTCAACCTGGGACGCCAGCTCGAACCCGTCATGAGTCCGCGCTGGGGGCAGACCAACTCGGGCTTCCGCGTGCTGCGCTACCCGATCTACCCCTCTTCGGCCGGAGTTGACTGGCGCGATGCCGGTCAGGTTGAATTCCGCCTTGCCGAGGTGTACTACACGCTGGCCGAGTGCCGCCTGCGCGCAGGCAGCGCCGACGCCGCAAAGCAACTGGTCAACGACGTGCGCCAGCGCTATTACTCTGCGGCCGATGCCGCTGAGATTGAAAAGCCCGGTCCCGGTTTCGACAGCTTCGACGCCGACTGGATGCTCAGCGAATGGGGTCTTGAATTCCTCGACGAGGGACGCCGCCGCCGCACCGACCTGCGCCGGTTCGACAAGTTCACGCAGGGCCAGTGGTGGTTCTTCGGCCGTGCCACCGAGACCGACCGCCAGCTTCCCGCCCGGCGCGACCGCCGCTACGAATGGTATCCGCTGCCTCAGGTAGCACTGATGGTCAACCCCGGCCTGGTACAGAATCCCAACTATTAATCCAATCACAGAAGCATTATTATGAAGAAATTCAATATATTCGGCATCCTGATGGTGATGTTGCTGCCTCTGCTGGCCGGCTGCTCCAAGGATGAAATCATATTCGACAGCGAGCTGCCGCGGTTCGAGCTCCGGCCCGGCTACCAGCTGCTGGAGGTGATTGTGCCGCAGGGCACGCTTGCGTCCGATAAGATCTATATCGTCGGCGAATTCAACGGCGGCATGGACGCCGTGGGCGATCCGCGCTGGCAGCTTCAGAAGGCTGCCGACACCGATGTCAAGTGGGGCATCTATCTCAATCCGGCCGACTTCGCCGACGGCAAGACACTGGCCGACGGCTACACATTCGTCTCTGAGGAGCAGGGCGAGGAACGCTCGCTTGAGAATACACCCGTGACACACCGCGAGGCCCCGGCCGTGGGAGGCCGGCTCAACGTGCTTGTCTACCGCTGGGCCGATTACTTCAACAAACCGGCCGATCCGGACGAGATCGTGCACGACGGCTATGTGATCTATGTCGTGGACAACTCGGGCTACGACGACCTGGCGATGTACGCCTGGGGCGATGCCGAAGCATTCGGCGGCTGGCCCGGCATCAAGCCCACCGGCAAGGTGGAGATCGACGGTGTCGCCTACAAGTACTTCGACACCGGTGCAGCCAACGAAGGCCTGAACCTCAACCTGATCTTCAACGACAACGGCGGCGGAAAGCAGCTGCCCGACTTCAATGTGACGCTCAACCAGGACTTCTATCTCGAGCTCACACCCGATGCGGTCAACGAGTTCGATCCGTCGAATGTCGTAAGCCACGACGGCTATGCCGTGTTCGTGGTCGACAACTCCGGCTGGGATGCGCTTTACCTCTACATGTGGGGTGCGGTGAATGATCTCAACGGCGCATGGCCCGGTATGAGTCCGACCGGCACCCAGGTGATCAACGGCGTGACCTACACCTACTTCGACCTCGGCGCGGCCAACTGCGACGCCGGTCTCGAAGAACACGTGATCCTCAACAACGGCAATGGCAAGCAGATCGACGATGTGGTCGTGTTCAGCCTCGACCGCGACGTCTATGTCGAGCTGACAGCCTCGTCGGCCAAGGAAATCGATCCGGCCACTTACGAGCCGTCGACTCCCGGCACGCCCGAAGAGCCTGAGCCAACACCCTCCGCCGAGTATAAGATCTACATTCAGAACCTGACAGGCTGGAGTGCATTCTATGCCTATGCCTGGGGCGACAAGGAAATCTTCGGCGGCTGGCCCGGCCAGTCAACTACGGTCACCGAGACCATAGGCGGCATAGAATTCCTTGTCTACACTGTCGAAGGCAGCGGCGAGACCGAGAATCTGATCTTCAACGACAACGCGGGCAATCAGTACGACGCCCTGTCGGTTACACTCGACAAGGACTACTACATCGTGGCCAACGCCGATGGCGCCGCGCTGATCGACCGTCCGGTATCTTCGCACAAAATCTACATTGACGACCGCACCGGCTGGTCGGCGCTCTATGTCTACGCCTGGGGCGACCAGGAGGTGTTCGGCGGCTGGCCGGGCGTGAAGGCTGAGGACACGGTCACCCTTGGCGGTGTCACCTACAAGGTGCTGACGGTCGAGGCCGACGGCGTCACCGAGAATCTGATCTTCAACGACAACGCCGGCACGCAGTACGATGCCGTCTCGATCACACTCGACAAAGACTACACCATCATTGCCATGCCCGACAAGGCAGAACTCAAATAATCAAGGAATACAATGAAAATTCTCAAGACAGCGACATGCCTGCTGGCGGCAATGCTCGCCGCATGCACGTCATACGAGATTGATATGCCCGAGAATCCCGAGGCTCCGGCCGTCGGACCGGAGGTGTCGGCCAACGTCATCTATCAGGCCAATCCACGCTTCTTCGGCGAGAACGATTGCCTCAACAAACTCACCGCCCAGGTGCCCCGTATCTCGGATATGGGCTGCGATATCCTGTGGGTGATGCCTGTGTGCACTCCCGGCGAACTCAAGGCCATCGGCTCGCCCTACTGCATCCGCGACTTCAAGCAGATCAATCCGCGCTACGGCACCATGGCCGATTTCAAGGCCCTCGTGGCAGCAGCCCACGCTGCCGGCATGAAGGTGATCCTCGATTGGATCGCCAACCACACCTCATGGGACAATCCCTGGATAACCTCGCACCCCGACCGCTATAAGAAGGACGGCGAGGGCAACATCGTCAGTCCGGCCAACTGGCCCGACGTGGCTCAGCTCGACTACGGCAATCCGGCCACGGCCGAAGCCATGGAGGACGCCATGGCCTACTGGGTCACCGAGGGAGGCATCGACGGCTTCCGCTGCGACTTCGCCGACGGCGTGCCTCACGAATTCTGGAAAAAGGTCATCACCGACCTGCGCGCCTCCTGTCCCGGCCTCCTTATGATTGCCGAAACAGCCGACTACAGCTTCTACGACGACGGATTCGACATGATCTACGACTGGAACTCGTCGCGTGCCATTTCCGCAGCTTTCCAGGGCGGCAAGGCGTCGGAAGTGGTGACCGAGGCCTCCGACGCGCTGGCCAAAGTGCCCGAAGGCAAGTCGATACTGCGCTATGTGTTCAACCACGACGTCGCCGCCGAGAACAGCATCGACCGCATGTACGGCTCCGTCGAAGCCATTCCGGCCGCCTACGTGCTGGCCGCCATGTTCAACGGCACGCCGATGATCTACTCGTCGATGGATGTCGAGGGCCTCAGCGGCAAACTGTCGTTCTTCGACTACAATACGCTTGATTTCTCGACGGCGCTGACGGCTGAGTACCGTGCCATCAACGACGCATTCATCCGCTCGGCCGAGGTGCGTCGCGGTCAGCTCACGGGCTATTCGACCTCGTCGGTCGTGAGCTTCACGCGTTCGGTTCCGGGCCACACCCTGCTGGTGATGGTCAACACTACCGGCAGCGAGCAGACCGTCAGGACGCCTATTCAGCTTGCCGGAAGCCGGATGACCGATCTGATTTCGGGCCAGGAAGAGACAGTGCCGGTAACCGTCTCGCTCGGTGCCTACGGCTATACGATCCTTATGAACTAAAGCATTTTAAATGAAACTGTTCACCACAATCGCCATGCTGGCGGCCGCCATGACTGCGGCGGCCGCCGGCATCACATCGCCTTCGGGCGATCTGAAACTCGAGGTCGGCGTCGACGGAGCCGGCCGCCCGTTCTACTCGCTCGATTACAAAGGCCGCACGCTCGTGCAGCCCAGTCTGCTGGGCCTCGTGGCCGACGAGACACGCTTTGCCGACGGTTTCCGCATCGCGTCCGCCGACACTGCGACAGTCGACCGCTCGTGGCAGCCCGTGTGGGGCGAGTACGACACTGTGCGCGACCATTTCCGCGAACTGGCCGTGCACCTGAAAGCCGATGATCCCGAGCGCGAACTGACGCTGCGTTTCCGTCTGTTCGACGACGGTCTCGGTTTCCGCTACGAGCTGCCTGCCCAGCGCGGATCCAACTATCTGACTCTGCGCGACGAGCTCACGGAGTTCAACTACGGGGCCGACCATACGCTGTTCTGCATTCCGGGCGACTATGACACCGACGAATACCTGTGGTCGGAGACCACATTCACCGGCCTGCCGCAGGCTCTGGGGTCGTACCGCCGCCATTCGGAGGCGCAGCGCGCCGACGGTGTGTCGGTCCAGACTCCGCTGCTGATCAGGACGGCCGACCCGGTCTACGTCAACGTCCACGAGGCCGCCCTCACCGGTTATCCGGCCATGCTGCTCGACGTCGACACGGCCGCTTTCGCCATGAAGGCCCACCTTGTGCCCGACCGGCTGGGTGTGAGCGCCTATCTGCAGCTGCCGTTCAACACGCCCTGGCGCACGCTGATCGTGAGCGACGACGCACGCGACATCCTTGCCTCGCAGCTTGTCTATAACCTTAACGAACCGTGCAAGATCGAGGATACGTCGTGGATAAAACCGATGAAATTCGTCGGTGTGTGGTGGGAGATGTTCACCGGCAATGTCAAGACGTGGGCTTACTCCGACGACTGGCTGGCCAAGCCGGGCGTGACCGACTACTCGGCCCTGAAGCCCAACGGCCGTCATCCGGCCAACACCGAGAACGTGAAGCGCTACATCGACTTCGCGGCCGACAACGGCATCGACGGCGTGCTCGTCGAGGGCTGGAACGAAGGCTGGGAGGACTGGGCGAGCTACCGCAAGAACCGCCAGTTCCTCTTCGACCGCCCGTACCCGGACTTTGACCTGCCCGCGCTGCGCGACTATGCCGCCGGCCGCGGCGTGAAGCTGATCATGCACCACGAGACGGCAGCCAACGCCGCCGACTACGAGCTGCAGCTCGACCGCGCGTTCCGGTTCATGAAGGACAACGGCTACGACGCCGTCAAGACCGGCTACGTCGGAGCCATAATCCCGCGCTCGGAACACCACACGTCGCAGTGGATGGTCGACCACGTGCGCCATGTCATCGAACGCGCGGCCGAGTACGGGATCATGGTCGACAGCCACGAGGCACCGCGTCCGACAGGCCTGTGCCGCACCTATCCCAACTGGCTGGCCCAGGAATCGGCCCGCGGCGGCGAATTCGAGTCGATGGGCGGCAATCCGCCGTCGCACACGTGCATTCTGCCGTTCACGCGCCTCAAGGGTGGTCCGATGGACTACACTCCCGGTCTGTTCGAGACGCGGCTGAGCTACTATGGCGAGGGCAAGACGTCTCAGGCCGGAACCACGCTGGCCCGCCAGCTGGCGCTGTACCTGACCATGCCGTCGCCGATGCAGATGGCATGTGATCTGCCTGAGAACTACGAGCGCTTCGCCGACGCGTTCCAGTTCATAAAGGACGTCCCCGTCGACTGGTCCGACTCCCGCTATCTCGAGGCCGAGCCGGCCCGCTACATCACCGTGGCACGGCGCGACAAGAATTCCGACGACTGGTACGTGGGGGCCATCACCGACGAACAGCCCCGCGAGGCCGTAATCGACCTGAGCTTCCTGCCCGCGGGCGCGAAATATACGGCCACCATCTATGAGGACGCCCCGGGCGCCGACTGGAAGGACAATCCGCAGGCCTACCGCATCCGCACCATCGACGTGCGGCCCGGCGACGTGCTCCGGCAGCCGCTTGCTCCGGGCGGAGGTGCCGCAATCCGCATTGTAAGGAAAAATAAATAACTGTGTAAGATACTTTACGGATCGTAATTCAAACAAATGTTTCTGCTCCGGCCTGCGTGTGAACGTGGGCCGGTTCACTTTGCCGTCCGGGCATAAAAGCGTCAGGCGGATATCCGCTGCCGGATACCCGCCTGACACATATCTGTCGTACGGTATTCTTATTCCTTCACGTAGGGGAGGACGATGTCGCGCCATACGAGGTAGGCGGGACCGAGCAGATGCAGCCCGTCGTTGGTGTATTCGCGCTTGAGATTGCCCTCTTCGTCGCAGAAAGCCGGATAGAGGTTGATGAAGGTGATGCCGCGGTCGGCGGCTACCTTGACCAGGCGTTCGTTGATGTCGCGGATCACCTGTTCCTTGCCGGCCATGAGCTTGTAGCGGCCGAACGAGTTGTTGATCGGCAGCATCGACTGCAGGTAGATGCGCGTCTGGGGCGATTCGGCGTGTATGTAGTCGACCAGACCGGCTATCGCGGTGGCTATTGAGTCGGCCGTCAGGTCGTGGCTGACGTCGTTGGCCCCGCTCATGAGGAAGATCTTGGCCGGATGGCCGGCCACCACTGAGCCTATGCGCTCCCGGATGCCTGCCACTACGTCGCCGTTGATTCCGCGGTTGACGACATTGGGCATCTTAAGCAGTTCGTGCCATTCGCAGCCGTGGGTGAGGCTGTTGCCCAGGAACACGATCGTGGTGCTGTCGACGCCGAGCTGGTCGAAGAGTGACGCACGCTGATAGTACAGCTCGGTGTATTTGGGCTTGGCGGGCGCGTCCTGCGCCTGGGCGCATACGGCGGCCGAGGCGATCAGTGCCAGTGTGAGGAATCTGCGCAGCATGGTATCAGGCGTTTTCCTCGCGGTATGCGTCGACGGCGTTCTTCACCGATCCGTGCATCAGCAGCAGGCGCTTTGATTCGTCGTAGTCGAGGCCGAGCTCGTCCATGACCATGCGTGTGCCACGGTCGACGAGTTTGGCGTTGGTGAGCTGCATGTTGACCATCTTGTTGCCCTTCACGCGGCCCATCTTGATCATGACGGATGTGGTGATCATGTTGCAGATCATCTTCTGGCCTGTACCCGACTTCATGCGCGACGAACCGGTGACATATTCCGGACCGACGATCATCTCGATGGCGATGTCGGCGGCCTCGCTGACGGGCGCGTCGGGATTGGAGGTGATGGCCGCGGTGAGGATGCCGTGCTCGCGGCAGTCCTTCAGTGCGCCGATGACGTAGGGTGTGGTGCCCGAAGCGGCTATGCCGATGACGGTGTCCTTCTCGTTGATGTTGTATTTCTCGAGATCATGCCAGCCCTGGTGCGTGTCGTCCTCGGCATTTTCCACAGCGTTGCGCAGGGCGATGTCGCCGCCTGCTATAAGGCCGATGACCCACGAGGGATCCATGCCGAATGTGGGAGGAATTTCCGAAGCGTCGAGCACGCCGAGGCGGCCGCTTGTGCCGGCGCCCATGTAGAAGATGCGGCCGCCCTTTTTCATGCGGGCCACAATCTCGGTGACGAGTTTCTCGATCTGGGGCAGGGCCTTTTCTACGGCCAGGGCCACTTTCTTATCCTCGGTGTTGATGTCGTGCAGGATCTCGCCCACCGACTTCTTCTCGAGATCGTTGTATAGCGAGGGTTGCTCGCTGATTTTTACAAATGCCATATTGATTGGGTTATATTCTTTACTATTCTTTATATTACGCGGTGTGGAACTTGATCAGGCCTTCCATGGGGCTCTTGATGATGTTGCCCACGCGGCAGCCGCAGGCCGCTGCGGCTTCTTCGAGCACGGGGCGGTAGTAGTGGGCGATGGATCCGATGAAGTTCACGCTCAGGTCGCGGTAGCCTTTGTACTGGGCGATGTTGCGCACGAAGAACGACTTGAACGAATTCAGAACCAGGTCATGGATCTCCTTGCGGTCGATGTTCTCGAGCAGGAAGGGGGTCACGGAGGCCAGGAAGCGGTTGCCCTGAGGCTCCTTGTATACGCGGCGGATGATGGTGAGGCGGTCGAGCTCATACTGGGTGAGGAACTTCTCGCACAGGTCGGCCGGAAGCTGATTCTTGAGGACGTCGCCCAGGAGGATCTTGCCCAGCACGGCGCCCGAACCCTCGTCGCCGAGGATGAAACCCAGAGGCGATACGTTGTCGCGGATCTCGGTGCCGTCGTAATAGCATGAATTGGATCCCGTACCCATGATGCAGGCTATGCCGGCTTCGCGGCCGCACAGGGCGCGCGCTGCCGCCAGCAGGTCGGTGTGTACCTCGACGGTGGTGGCCGACGGGAAGTTCGAGCGGATGGCGCGGGCTACGTTGCCGCACACTTCGTCGGAGATGCATCCGGCGCCGTAGAAGTATACTTCGGCCACGGGATATCCGGTGAGTTCGGGTACCAGTTCGTCGCCGATGCGCTGGCGCATTTCTTCCTCGGTGAGCATCACGGCGTTCATGCCGAGAGTGAACACTTGTTTTTCTACTTTTCCATTTTTGAGCAGGCACCAGTCGATCTTGGTGCTGCCACAGTCTGCTACGAGTATCATATCTTTATATATATTTTCTTTTTATATAATATCAGGCCAACAAGCCAGTTGAGTATCACGAAAAGCACTGCGAACACCAGCGATGCCAGGGTGGCGTCGTCGCAGCATACAGGCATGAGCATGTCTTTGTACACCCAGCCCTTGAGGGTGGTGCCGGCCACCGGGATGGCACCCATCACTATCGAAAGAATGGCGCCGAGACAGTAGAGGAAGAGCGGATTGATGCCGAACACCTCGAAGAAGCGGCACCAGCCCTTCTTGCCCTTGATGTCGATGATCCAGATCAGCAGGCCAAGCAGGCTTGACGCCAGGCCGCAGGTGGTGAGCACGAATGTCGGCGACCATATCTTTTTGTTGATCGGCAGTCCGTAGCTGAGCAGGAATCCGGCGAATGTCAGTACCGTGCCGAGGATGAACAGGCGGTTGATGCGGTCGCGGTTGTCTTTGACCGACACGAGCCATCCGCCGCAGATGAAGCCTATGAGCATGTGTGCGATAGAAGGCAGCGTGCTCAGCAACCCTTCGGGATCGAATTTCAGTGTCACGCCGTCGATGGTGTCGGCGTACATGTGGTCGGGCCCCAGTACCTTGTGGTCGACGATCGAGATGATGTTGTGGTCGGCGAATTCAAAGCCGTGGCCGCAGAGCAGTATCACGGTGTAGACCACCAGAATGCCGCCTACGAATGTCGGCAGCCACTTGTGCCTGAGCCACAGTGCTATGAGCGAACCGACGCCGTAGCATATGGCAAGGCGCGGCATTACGCCCAGGATGCGGATATGGTCGAAGTTGAGCACCGCGTCCCAGAAGGCGACTCCGCTGAGCGTGCCGCGCAGGAACAGGCCGAACCAGGCGATGAACATGCCGATCAGAAAGATGACCACCGTGCGGCGGAGGATCTTGAGCATGGCCGATGCCGAGAACTTGAATTCGTACTTGCGCAGCGAGAAGTAGGTCGAGACACCCATGATGAACATGAAGAACGGGAACACGAGGTCGGTCGGCGTCAGGCCGTTCCACGACGCATGCTCCAGCGGAGCATAGATGTGCCCCCACGAGCCGGGATTGTTCACCAGGATCATGCCGGCGATGGTGATGCCGCGCATTATGTCGAGCGCGAGCAGTCTTTTCGGTTTTGGCCGGCCGGTTGTTGTGGCTGTGTGTGACATGATTGCTTTATGGATAATTAGTTGGTTGGCTTATTTGTCGGTTTTGGGTTTGGTGTGCTCGTCTACGAGGTAGGCGATCGACTTGTAGCTTACGCCGCTGTTTTTGGTAAGACCTATCTCGCAGGTGCGCGAGTTGGAGTAGCCTGCCACCACTCCGGCTTTTTCAAGAGCCGGGCGCAGGTGGCGCAGACCCCAGGTGTTGAGTTCAGGCACTGTGAAGCCCTTGTCGCCGGCGAAGCCGCAGCAGCCCACGGCGGCGGGTACGGTTACATTGGTCGAGCACCGGCGTGCCAGCCCGATGATGGTGTCGGCCAGTCCCATGCGCCGTGTGGAGCATGTCACATGGACGGCTATCGGCTCGTCGTCGGGGATGAATTCAAGTTCAGGCGCGAGATATTCGGTGATGAATTCGGCCGGCTCGTAGAGTTTCATGCTCTTGATGTGGTCGCGCATGCGGTGCAGACACGGGCTCTGGTCGCACAGCACCGGATAGCGGCCGCCTTCGCTTGCTTTCAGCAGGGCCTGCTCGAGCTTTGCGGTCATGTCATCGGCGATTTCGGGCATGCCCTTGCTTTCCCATATCATGCCGCAGCAGAGTTTGTCCATGCCGTCGGGGAAGATGACGCGGTATCCGGCCTTGGCGCAGAGATTCATCATGGTCTCCACCAGCGGGGCTGTCTTCTTGCCCTTTTCGGGAGTTACGCCCATGGTGCGGTTGATACACGAGGGGAAGTAGACCACGGCCTTGTCCGACGGCGCCTGAGTGCGGGCGACGGCTTTTCCGGGGCTGTAGGGCCGCGGAAGTTCGGGCGTCCACAGGGGTATCCCGAGGCTGTGCAGCCCCTTGCCGAGGGCGCGCACGCCCTTGTCGCCGATCACCTTGTGGGCGACATCGGCCGCGCCGAGGGCCAGCCTGAGGGTGCTTTCGATTCCCGACAGGTGGCGCGCCGCGAATTCGCCCGCCTTATATCCGGCTGAGCCCTTCGGAAGCGCCATCTCGCGCACGACGTGGATCATCTCGCCGGTGTTGATTTTCATCGGGCACGAAGTCGAGCACAGTCCGTCGCCGGCGCAGGTCTGATTGCCGAGGTATTCGAAGTCCTTCTTGAGCCGCCGGGCACGCGCCAGACTGTCGGCGCCGCCTTCGGCTTCAAGCCGGGCGATCTCGCGCAGTATCACGGTGCGCTGGCGGGCCGACAGCGTGAAGCCGCAGCTCATGCAGTTGGGCTCGCAGAAGCCGCATTCGATGCACTTGTCGACCAGCGGATGGAGCGGCGGCAGCGGTTTCATGCCTTTGATGAAGCACTCGGGATCGTCGTTGAAAATCACGCCCCGGTTGAGGATGCACTTGGGGTCGAATGCGTCCTTGATGCGGCGCATCAGGCTGAAGGCTTTCTCGCCCCATTCACGTTCGACGAAGGGCGCCATGTTGCGGCCGACGCCGTGCTCGGCCTTGAGGGAGCCGTCGTATTTGTCGACCACCAGGTGCTCGATCTCCTCCATCAGGTGGCGGTATTTGTCGATGTCGGCCTGGGTCTGGAACGACTGGGCTATGATGAAGTGATAGTTGCCTTCGAGGGCGTGGCCGTAGATGCACGCGTCGCTGTAGCCGCACTTGTCGAGCAGTTCGAGCAGCTCGACGGTGGCAGTGGGCAGGTCCTCGATGTAGAAGGCGATGTCCTCGATGATGGCTGTGGTGCCAAGCGGACGTGTGCCGCCGACCGAAGGGAAGATGCCCGAGCGCAGCGACCACCACTGGGCCGTCTCGGCCGGGTCGGTGGAGAAATGCGGGTCGTTGAAAAGATCGAAGCGCCCGATTACCTCCATTATGGCTTTTATATTTGACTCCAGGCCTTCTTCCGAGTCGCTCTTGGTGTCGAGCAGCAGAGCCGTGAGACCTTTGCCTGTGGGATCGTTGACAGATTCGAGTGATTTGCGGTCGAGCAGTTCGCAGGAGAATACGGGAGCCGACTTTTTCAGCGCCACCACGCAGCGGCATGCCTCGGCTATGTCCTTGAAATACAGCATTGCCGAGGCGGTATGGGTATGGAGATGCGACGTTTCGAGTGTAGCCTCGCTCAGGAAGCCGAGTGTGCCTTCGCTGCCGACGAGGCAGTGGGCGATGATGTCGAACACGTCGGTATAGAGAATGAACGGCAGGATGTTAAGGCCGGTTACATTCTTGATGGAGTATTTGTGGCGGATGCGCTGGGTCAGATCGTGGTCGGAGAGTATCTGCTGCCGTATGTCCTCGATCTCGTCGATCAGACTCTTGTGAGTGCGGCGGAATTCGGCCCGCGAGGCCTCGTCGCCGGTATCAAGCACGGTGCCGTCGGCAAGTACGATACGCATGGACTTGAGGATATGGTCGCTGTTGGCATGTGTGCCGCAGTTCATGCCCGAGGCGTTGTTGATGATGATGCCGCCCACCGATGCCGAGTTCTTCGAGGCGGGATCGGGAGCGAACATACGGCCGTAGGGCCGGAGAATATCGTTGGCCGTCTTGCCGAGGATGCCGGGCTGCATGGTGATGTAGCGGGCGTCGTCCGACACCTTGTAGTCGGTCCATGCCTTGTTGGCCACCACAAGCACCGAGTCGGTTATGGCCTGGCCTGACAGACTTGTGCCCGAGGCGCGGAAAGTCACCGGTACTTCGTGTCGGGAGGCAGCGCGCAGCAGAGCCGATACTTCCTGCTCCGTCTCTGCTATGACCACTATCTTAGGTATCATGCGGTAGAAGCCGGCGTCCGTACCCCATGCAAGGGTGCGCAGCTCGTCGGTGAATATCCTTTTCTTCGGTATGAATTCCCTGATTTCGGCCAGGAACTCGTTGTGTCGGGATGAGTCTGTCATTGCTGATGTGATTGCCGGTCCGTGCGGCCGGCGACAATGGATTGGTTTGAGGCCTCACCCTGCCCCGTTCCGGGCAGGGTGAGGCGGAAATGTCTTATTTGTAAAGATAGTATTTTGACGAGGCAGCCCGGAAGCTGTCGTTGTCCTTGTTCCAGTAGTCGATGATGTCGGCGACCTTGTAGTTTTCGCCGAAACGCTTGCGGATCTCTTTGCTGCCGCAGACCTTGTCGAACATGCTGAAACGTTTTGGGTCGGCGTTGCCTTCCTTGAACGGTGCCTTGTCGGGATACATGTCGGCAAGTTCCTGCATCACGTAGAACTGGGTCAGCGACAGGGGGGCCGCGGCGCGGTCGGTCACGTAGACCTCGATGCCTGCCAGATTCTTGCCCTGTCCCGTTGAGTAGAAGGGCTTGATATGGATCGGGCGGAACATCATGCCGGGCAGTTCGAGGGCATTCATGCGGCGTGCGAGTTCCTCGGCGTCGATGTACTCGTCGCAGAAGAGCTTGAACGGCTCTGTGTAGCCCACGCCTATGTTGATATAGTAGAGTTCGCCCAGAATGCCGCTGACAGGATAGTATACCGCGGCCTCAGGATTGGGAATGTGCGGCGAGGGAAGTATCCAGGGCATGCCGGTCTCGCGGAAGTCCATGTCGCGGGTCCAGCCTTCCATCGGCACTACCGTAAGGTCGCACCGCAGGCTGTCGCCGATCAGCCCCTCGTTGTTGAGGTACTGGGCAAGCTCGCCGGGCGTCAGGCCGTAGAGGTAGGGGATGGCGAACTGGCTCACGAACGAGAAGCACGAGTCCTCGACCAGGCATCCCTCGACCTTGTTGCCCCCTACGGGATTCGGACGGTCGAGCACCATGAACTGCTTGCCCTGCTCGGCGCAGGCTTCCATGGCCTTGCCCATGGTGGAGATGAATGTGTACGAGCGGCAGCCGATGTCCTGGATGTCGTAGATGAGCACGTCGAGATTCTCCATCATCTCGGGAGTGGGCTTGTGCACGCCTCCGTAGATGGAGTAGACGGTCACGCCTGTGGCCGGGTCGACGGCATTGTCGACCTTGTCGCCGGCGTGTACGTCGCCGCGCACGCCGTGCTCGGGGGCGAACAGGGCCACGAGTTCTACGCCGGGTGCCTCGTGCAGGATGTCGATGGTCGACTTGAGCTGGTTGTCGACGCCGGTCGGATTGGTGATCAGACCTACGCGCTTGCCCTGGAGCTGGGCGAAGCCGTTGTCGCGGAGTACCTCGATGCCGGGCTTCACCTGAGCCGCCGCAGCCATTACGGCGGCTGCGGCGAGTATGGTTGTCAGTATCTTTTTCATTGCGGTTTCAGACTTGTTCTTAGAGTTCGTCGGAGTTGTCTTCGGCTTTCTCCAGTTCCTCGCGGGTTTCGGCTGGATGTTTTGCGCCGTAGGCCGGATCGATGTTGCGGCGTACGAGCAGCGTCACGGTCCAGGTGGCGAGGTTACAGCCAAGTACCCACCAGAAGAAGTTTGCGTAGGAGTTGCCCATCAGCGTCTCCTTGATCCAGCCGGCAGCCATACCAGGCAGCATCATGCCCAGTGCCATGAAAGCGGTGCAGATGGCGTAGTGCGATGTCTTGTACGGACCTTCGGCGAAGTACATCATGAACAGCATGAATGCCGTGAAGCCGAAGCCGTAGGCGAACTGCTCGAGGATCAGGCACGCGAACACGATGGCGCGGCCGCTGTTGGTGGCGAAGTCGGGCTGCATGTTCGACAGGATGATGTAGGCGATACAGTTGAGCGACGTGGCCAGGGCCATGGGCCATATCCACTTGCGCAGGCCGCCCTTGGAGGCGCAGATGCCGCCGATGATGCCGCCGATGGTCAGGCCGATGATGGCCAGCGTGCCGTAGGCGAGGCCTACTTCCTCCTGGCTCATGCCCAGGCCGCCTGCGTCGCGTGCGGCAAGCAGGAAGGGCTGGCACAGCTTGACTACCTGGGCCTCCGGGAGGCGGTAGAGGAGCATGAACAGCATCGCCAGGATCACGTGCTTCTTCTGGAAGAAAGTGACGAACGAGCCGCCGAATTCTTTCAGAATGCCGCCGACGGTCTTTTTCTCACCTCCGCCCACGGCCTTGTCGGTCTTCGGGTAGGGGAGGATGAAGGCGTGCCACACGGCTACGACGCCGAAGAAGATGGCGCAGATGGCTACAGTCCATTTCCAGCCCATGGCGGCGCTGCCGGTCTGGTTCTGGAGTACGCCGGCGAGCACGACAAGACCGCCCTGGCCGAAGACGTTGGCGCAGCGGTAGAAAGTCGAGCGGATACCGACGAACATGCTCTGCTGGTTGGTGTCGAGCGCGATCATGTAATAGCCGTCGGAGGCGATGTCATGGGTGGCGGAGCAGAATGCCGTCACGACGTAGAAGCAGAGCGCTATGCTGAACGCGCTCACAGGCATGCCGGCCTTGATGGCTTCGGCGTCGGGGATCGGAAGGGTGAAGGCGATGGCGCCCAGACCGATGGCGATACAGATCTGCATCGTCACTGTCCACCAGCGCTTGGTCTTGATGATATCGACTATAGGACCCCAGAAGGGTTTGATTACCCAGGGGGTGTAGAGCCAGCCGGTGTAGAGGGCCGCGTCGGTCTCCGACATGCCCAGCTGGGTGAAGAGGACCATCGTCACCATATTGATGAAGATGAAAGGTATGCCCTGCGCGAAGTACAGCGAGGGAATCCATGCCCACGGATTTCGGGTTGATGCTTTTGCCATTGTTGTGTATGAGATAACGGTTGGTGATGATGGTTTTTAATCGTAGAGCGCCTGGAGATCCGCGCCGGGGAAGTAGTGTGCGAGGATCGCGCGGTAGCCGTAGCCTTTGGCGCCCATGACGGCGGCGCCTATCTGGCACAGGCCCACGCCGTGGCCCCAGCCGCCGCCGCAGAGTGTGATGCGGGCCGGAATACCCGTGGCCGGATCGATGTCGTGGCGCTCGACGGTGAAGGCCGAGCTGTAGAGGTGGCTGGGCGACAGGGTGCGGCGGATTTCAAGTTCCTTGCCGATGATCATCGTGCGGCGGGTGCCGACGATGCGCAGGCGCCAGATGCGGCCCGATGTGCCGCGGTCGAGCGGCTGCAGGTCGATGATCTCGCCGAAGTCAATGCCGGAGCGCTCGCGCACGAGTTTTGCCAGCTCGTCACGGCCATATTCGACCGTCCAGCGGTAGAAGTCGGTCGTCTCCTGGTCATAGTTGTTGAGCACCTGCTGCAGGATGGTGGCGTCGGAGGTGTTGCAGAACGCGTCGGGGCGCGAGTTGATCCACTCCTCGGCCGCGGCATTGTCGCGCAGATCGGGGAAGTCGTGTTCGTCGGCCGCGTCGCGCAGCGCCTTCAGGTAGCTGAAGCGCCTGGGCTCCCAGCAGTATTCGAATTCCTCGAACACGCCGCCGCAGCACTTCGAGAAGCGGGCGTCGCACAGCGAGCCGTCGGCCGGGTCGGTCAGCACCTGGCCGCGTGTGGCGGCGATGGCCGTGGCGACCTTGGGAGTCGACTGGCGGGTGATGCCCTGATAGCGCTGGCAGTGGTCGTCGGCGCATACGTCGAAGTTGACGTGGTCCTCGCGGTCGTACCATTTTATCAGCTCGTCGTCCGTAGCGGTGGTGGCGGAGTATTCCTCGCCGCTCTGCTGCAGGCGCCGGGTCTTGTCGATCTGGGCCAGAAGCCACGAACGCGAGATGACAGCATGGGCCTTGAGCAGCTCCTCCGATGCGTGGGCGCTCATCTCCGAGGAGATGACGCTCAGCAGGTAGTCCTCGACAGGCAGCCGGTTGATGACGGTGAGCCGGTCGCCTTCGACGATGAAGCGGCACTTGCCCGAGAAGCGCTGGTCCTCGCGGCGTTCCCAATGGAAATTGACGCCGATTACGACGTCCTTGATCTCGAAAGAGGCGGTAGCCGCGTCCAGAGGTGCGAATTCTATGGTGTCATAGACGCGGCCCTGCCAGGCGATGGCGCCGTCGGGGGTGACGGCGAGCGACTGCGGGCCGCGGACGATGTCGCCCGTGCCGGTCCGGTAGTCGGCCAACAGCACGATGTCTATTTCTGCGGCACTCAGGATGCCGACGCTTATCTCAGGTTCGTGTGCCATGGTTATTTTACATTGCGGGCTATTTCGTTGATTTCGTCGGCGCTCAGGCAGAGTTCGTCGAGCACCTGTGTGATCTTGTCGGCGTCAAGGGCGTTGAAGTCCTTCTCGAGCGGTGTGATGAACACGCCGCCCATGTCGACGGATGCGGGGCTGAGCAGCATGGTGCCTTCGCCTTCGGTGCCGTAGAACGACGGGCGGTGACGCTTGCGCGGTATCACTACGAGGCGCACGCCGGCAGGCGTGGCGAAGCACAGCAGGTTCATCATCGGTTCATTCTCGCCTTCCGGAACCGGGATGGCTGCGTACAGGCGGCTGAACAGGCGCTGGCCGGCTTCAGGGTCGGCGGCGTCGATGACGAATACTTTCAGCGGCAGCGTGTCGACCAGCGCCAGGGTGGCGTCGCCGTCTGTGGCTACGGTCTTTAGCTCTGCGTCCTCAAGGGCGTCGCCCAGAGTGAGGAAGTCGCTGTTGCCGGCCTGGAAATGCATGTGGTCGGGAGCCGACGCGCCGCACTTCGGGCCGTTGTAGAACACGGTGTAGTCGCCCAGTTCTGATGCGAGCTGCATCATGTCGGCGATGCGGCCCGTGATCAGCTGGTCGGTGTGGGTGCGGTCGGGGATTGTGAGGTGACGCGGGAAGATCGGGAACGGGTTGATCAGGATTGTGTAGCGGCCGCCCCAGTCGATGCCGCGCTGGACGGACGGACGGTTCTCGGCGCACAGGAAGCATTTACGCTCCTTGAGCGACTTGGCGTCGACCTTGGCCGATGACGACACGATGCGTGCCGGATTGAACTGAACCTTCACTGTCCAGCCCGGCAGTGCGACTTCCTTGACCTTGACACCCTTCAGCGCCTCGAAATTGCCGGCGGCCTGAGGCCACTCGGCAATTTGCGATGCGATGAAGCTGTCAATCTGTGCGGAATTGACCTTGCTTTCCATTATTCCTTGTTCATGGCGCAGCGGGCCTGGAGTTCCCAGGTACGGATGCGGTCTTTGTACAGGTTGTTGTTGTTGGTCTTGACGATGTCAAGGGCGTGGTCGGAGTTGTCCTCCCAGCGGCGGCAGAAGTATACTACGTCGTAGACGCGGCCGATCTGGTTGTGGCGCGAGAAGGCCAGGCCCAGTGCGTAATCCTCGCCGTACGAAGTGTTGGGTACGTGGATCTCGCGCAGCATCGGGGTGTAGAACGCGCGGGGCGCGCCGAGGCCGTTGATGCGCAGGGCGTTGTTGCGGCCGTTCTCGGGAGTCCATTCCTTGTGGTCGATCACGCCCGGCGGGATCATGTTCATGTCGATGTCGGTGAGCATGTATGTGCCTACTACCATGGCGCAGTTCTGGTCATAGAATGCCTGCACCATCTTGGTGAGGGTGTTCTCGTCGGCGTAGACGTCGTCCGAGTCGAGCTGCACGGCGAATTTGCCGCACTTGGGATGCTGTACGCCCATGTTCCAGCAGCCGCCGATGCCGAGGTCGTCGCGCTCGGGGATGATGTGGATCACGCGGGGATCGCCTGCGAATTCCTCGATAGCCTCGCCGGTGCCGTCGGTCGAGTGGTTGTCGACGATGATGAGGTTGAAGGGGAAGTCGGTCTTCTGGTTCAGAACGCTCTTGATGGCGTCGCGGATGGTGCGTACGCGGTTGCGCACGGGGATGATCACCGATGCCTCGTATTCGAAGTCGCCGCGGTCAAATTCGATCTTGTCGAACTTCGGGGCGAGGTAGCCGCCGATGGCCTTGAGGTGGTCGGTGCAGGCCTGTTCCATCTCGATCTGTACGCCGCGGTTCTTGGGATCGACGTAGCTGAAGATGGCTTCGCCGTCCTCTTTCTTGGGTGCGGCGATGTCGGTGTAGAGATATTCGTTGACATGAACTATCGGAGCGATGCGGCTCAGGCGCAGACGCAGGTCATAGAGACCGGCGGCCTTGTATTCGGCGCTGATTCCTGCGGCGGCTTTCTTGAAGTCGGCGGTGTTGAAGAACAGCAGCGAGCCGAAGTTGAAGTCGTCGCGGAGCGAGCCGAACTGGTAGTCGATCACCGGGGCGTTGGCGCGCACTCCGTCGGTCACCACGTAGGAGTCGGCGTAGAGCATGCCTGCCTTCGAGTCACCGGCCAGACGCACCAGGCGGTCCAGCGCGAAGTAGCCCGGCACCAGAGTGTCGTACTTGGTGTACAGCAGGATGAAATCGGAGTCGGCTGCCTCGGCGATCTTTTTCATGGTCGACGAGGAGTTGAGTGTGTCGATGTGTATCAGATCACAGCCCAGGACGGCCTCTGCCTTCGGATCGGTGGCCAGAAGGAAGATTTTTGACACGAGCTCACTTTGCTTGAGAGCTTCAACGGTGGCCTGTACCTGCGCGGCTTCCGCAAAGGGGACAAAGCAATTGATAGTTGTTTTCATGCTGTTTGTTTATGGTTTGTTTAGGTTATTTGTTCGTAAAAAAGTTCAGTATCTGGGTCATCAGACCGGTGCGGCCTTCGGCGCTGCGGATTGTCTCGAAGGGGAAGCCGATCACTACGGTGCGGTAGCCGTCGAAAGCTGTCGCCGTACCGGCCACGAGATTGTTCTCGCTGTAGCGCATCATTGTGCAGCCCTTGTCCTTGTCTGCGGCATAGAATGAGTCGGGCGACTCGACGGCGTAGCAGTCCGGCCCGAGTTCGTTGGCGAATTCATATTCGCCGCCGGTGAATGCCTTGAATCGGCAGTCGACTTCGTAGGCCTCGCCGGTGACCGACGCCTGGCCCACGCGCCAGTGGTAGCCGAGTACCTCGGTGGCGAATTTCTGGTCGGCGGCGGCTGTCTCGGCGCTCGAGTTGGGATTGTCCCACAGGTCGGTGGCCACGAAAGCTCCGCTGACGAAGAAGTCGGTGCCGGCGGCTGTCGCACGGCGTATCTTGTCCTGAAGGGCGCTCGGGAAAGTCTTGAAGTCAGTGCCGTAGACCCCGCGGCCGTGCTTGATCTCTTTCTGCTTGCCAAGTATCAGGTCGACGATGCGCGGTTCGGCGGCGATGTCCGACTGCATGTAGGCACCAGCCGATGTCGACACGAACGAGTGTCCGGCGGCGGCTATGGCGCAGCCGTGGGTGTAGACGTAGTCGAAAGTGTTGCCGGCCACTACCTTGTCCTCGTAGTTGGAGCGCGATGCGCCGAATCCGGCGGCGTCATCGTCCATCCACGGGATGTCGCGGCGGTATTCGAACTGGCGGCCGATGTAGCTGATGTCGTAGACATAGGGCACACCGTGGTCGCGCTCGTCGTAGAACCCGGCGATACCTTCCGAGGCCTCGAACCAGTCGGGGGCGCTCACGCGGGTGAAGCCGTTGACTATCAGCACCGGCTCGGAGCCGTTCTGCAGGTCGCACAGGGCGAGCACTTCCGAGGGGAACGACACGCCGCCGTCGTTGCCGGCGATGATGCGGTAGGAGTGTATGTCGGAGTCGCCGACACTCACTTCATACACCGGCTCGGTGACGGTGGCCAGCCTGGTGAAGGCCCGGCTGCCCGCTGCACGGTGCTCTATTATATAATATGTGGGCTTGGCTGTGGCTTCGAGCGAGTCGACGGTCTCGGCCCACGTCAGTCGGTAGCGGCGGTCGCCTGCGGCGGCGATGGCGAAATTCTTTACCGGCAGGGGCTGCACTACGTACGGACGCCCGTCGCGGTGGGCGAGGTACTGGAGCATGCCCTTGTATATGGCGCGCGATACCACGAAGCGGAATGCCGGGTCGAGGCCGTATTTCATGTCGGCGAAGTTCTGGTGCGAGAGCAGTTCGAGCAGCATGGCCGGCACCTGAGGCACGCGGGCCTCGAAGTACGACTGGTCCCACATGCCGCGGCGTGTCCAGTTGGGTTCGAAAGTGGCTCGCACGTCGTTGACGATGTTGGTCATCACCAGGTCGGTGTAGTCGCGCGAGGTGGCACGGGGGCTTCCGTTGCCGTCGGTGCTGCTGGCGGTGCAGTATATGCCGAGGGTACCTACGATCGAGTCGTTGGCAAATGTCCCGGCGTCGGTGTGGAATGCGAAGCTCAGGTCGACGGGGATCTTCAGGCCATCCTGGCCGGGAAGCATCGACGAGCCGCCTGCAAGCCAGTTGACCCACAGGCCGCGGCTCTTGTAGTCGTCGCCGTAGTCGTTGACGTAGTCGCTCGGGGTGAACACACTGTCGGGTGCGCCGGCCCACTGGAGGAAGTAGCGGGCGCCCTCGACGAATTTCGGATATCCGCTGCCGGTGTAGCGGTAGTCGATGGAGTCGAGCGGTTCCTTGACGATGCGCTCCACCACGTTCATGCCGCCCCCGATCTTCACGGCGTCGGCGCTCACCACCGTGCCGGGCTGTGCGCTGAAGTTGTCGAGTGTTACGATAGTCTGGTTCTCACCTGCCTTGAGCGGGAAGTGACCCAGGTAGATCCATGTGCCGGCGCCCATACGCTGGTTGATGGTGAAGTGACGGTCGCCTCCTGCGGTGTGGATTGTATAGCGGGCGTCCGGTGCGGCATTTGGCTCGGCTGTGTAGCTGATATAGACGGCGTAGGTGTCGTCGGCCGGAATGTCGGCTTTCCATACGGCCTCCGACAGATCGCCTTCGGCGCTGTTGACGGTGGCCGCTTTGCGTCCTTTGCCGGCCTGGAACGGATGGCTGCCGTTGCGCAGCTTCGAGCCGTCCCAGGCAAAGCCTGCTCCGGTCGATTGCTGCCACTTTTTCGAGCCGTGCTTCTCGCTGTAGCCTGGGGTGGCTTCGTTGTCGCGGTCGATGATGATTTCGGTGAGGTTGATGTCGCGCTCGCGCGGACTCATCACATAGGCGCCTGCATTTTCGAGCATGGGCATCAGGAACGGCATCACGTAGCTTTGCGTGTAGAGGTCCTCGACGGTCTGCATCACGCGGGCGCGCTGCCATTCCCAGCGGTTGAGTTTCGGCTCGAAATACCAGCCATGGCTCTGCCACAGGGCTATGTTGGCGCCGTCAAGACCGGCCGGAGCCGCCGGAGCTTCGAGATCGGTGACGAACGGCACGGTCTCCGTCGGTCCCTTCCCGCGGCCGGCCGCGAACAGTACCAGGCTGTCAAGATCCTGCTTGCCTGAGAATAGCTTCACGGTGTATCCGCTGTACTGCGTGCCAAGGGCGCGCAGGATGTCGCTCTTGAGCGAGGCCATGCGTTCGGCTGTCAGAGGAAGGTAGGCCGTCTTGTCGTTGCATTCGACGGTTATGGTCTTTTTCTGTCTGTTTACGGTGACTTTTTTGACCGCCATGTCGCCGTAGCCCGTCGATCCCGGACGGTAGCTGTTGATTACCTCCAGCACGGAATCTTCCTGCTGGCCGGCTGCGGCGGTTATAGCCCCTGTCATTAAAATTGCGAGAGCTGTGGCGGCTGTTTTTATTTTCATTCCTTTATTAGATTCAAGGTTGGTATTTTTGCTTTCGACAAAGATAAGACTTTTAATTGGAATATATCGCCTAATTAACTTTCATTAATATTCGGTAATATAATTTTAAAAAGAAATTACCATCCTTCTACTCTTCCGCATCGGTAAAAATGAGACGACCAATACTTTTCGTCAAGATCGCTGATGATTACGCCCCGCGAACTTGTCGCGTGTATTATCTTGTTGTCGCCTATGTATATGGCGACATGGTTGATACGGCTTCCGCCGCCTTTGGATGTGAAGAAAACCAGATCGCCGGTCCTCAGCCGCCGACGCTCGACGCTCCGGCAGAAATCGGCCTGCTCGCGCGACGAGCGCGGGAGCTTTATGCCGGTCGCCTCTACGAATACCGCGCATGTGAATCCTGAGCAGTCCACTCCGCTGCGGTCATTGCCTCCGTAGCGGTAGGGTGTCCCCAGCCACCGGCGCGCGGTCTCGATGAGCCGCCGTTCGCTTGCCGATGAGCCGCGTTGCTGTGACCCTGTTCCGGACGACGGTCCGGTGCTTACAGTGGTCACGGGTCTGCCACGGCTTCCGCGGACTGTGTGGCGTCCGGAGTGGCAGCCTGTGGCAGCCAGTGCCAGCGCGGCCATGATAATGATCAGAAGGCGGTGTTTCATTTTGCAAATATAGATAAAATTTTAAACTTTCGGAAGCGGGATGATTAAGTTGTTGTCGTGGCGGCCGCCGCGGCTGGACTGAACCGCCGATTTTTGGATTATTTGTCGAATTTGCCGTCGGTGGCTCCGCATGCTGTTTTCCGTTTCACCCTTTGTTGCTAATTTTGTGCCTGCCGAACATTTGACAGTGGTTCTCGGTTATAAAAGAAACGTTCAACTAATTTATCCTATGAGGTTATCTGCCTTCATTACATTTCTGACTTTGTCGGCCGGGGCTTTCGTAGCCCGTCCGGCCGATTCGGTGTCGCTTGATTCATGCCGCAGCATGGCGCTCAGATCCAACAAGCAGCTGATGATCTCGCGCAGCAATATCGACAAGGCCCGTTACGAGAAGGACGCCGCTTTTGCCGCCTATCTGCCGGCGCTTGACTTTGCCGGCGGCTACACATACAATCAGCGCGAGCTCTCGATATTCGACTCGGACCAGTTGCTGCCTACAAAGACATTCGATCCCAAGACCGGCGCATATGAGTTCAATCTCGTCACCGATCCGCAGACCGGTATGCCCGTCAAAGGGCCTTCCGGACAATATATACCGTCGACTGTGGCGCTCATACCCAAGGAGGCCATGACCTACAACATCCACAATGTCTTCTTCGGGGCCATAACCCTCACGCAGCCCATATATATGGGTGGCAAGATTGTAGCGCTCAACCGCATTACCCGCGATGCCGAGCTGCTCGCCCACGCCATGCACAATGCCGAGGCCGAGAACGTCATCTACGCCGTCGACGCCGCCTACTGGATGGTGGTGTCGCTCAAGGCCAAGTATGATCTTGCCAGTAGCTATGTGGCGCTGCTCGACTCGCTCGACCGCGACGTACACCTGATGTTCGACCAGGGCGTATGCACCCGGGCCGATGTGCTCAGTGTCGACGTGAAGCTCAATTCTGCCCAGGTCGATCTGACTAAGGTCGAGAACGGGCTTGTGCTGAGCCGCATGGCTCTCGCGCAGGTGTGCGGACTGCCGGTCAACACTGTTTTCCGTCTCGCCGACGAGGACCGTGAACAGCCCGAACTTACTGCCGAAATCGCCGACACGTACAATATGAACGATGTATATGCGCGCCGCCCCGATCTGGAGGCCCTGCGCATGGGCGTTCAGATTGCCGGCCACAAGAAGAAACTGGCCCTGTCGGCCATGCTCCCCAATGTGGCGCTTGTAGGTGCTTATACGTTCTCCAATCCCAATATGTACGACGGGTTCAAACGCCGTTTCAAGGGAGCTTTCTCCGTGGGCGCCACGCTCACCATCCCTCTGTGGCACTGGGGAGGCAATTACAACCGCTACCGCGCCGCCGCTGTCGACGAGACCGTCATGCAGCTTCAGCTCGCCGACGCCGAATCAATGGTCGACCTGCAGGTGCGCCAGGCCTCGTTCAAGACTTCCGAGGCATACCGGACCTACCGCACCACATGCGACAACCTTGCCAGCGCCGACGAGAACCTGCGCTGCGCACGCCTCGCTTTCTCCGAGGGCGTAGCCACCTCCGACAATGTCCTCGAGGCGCAGACGGCATGGCTCAAGGCCCATTCCGAGCAGATCGACGCCATGATCGACGTGCAGCTCTGCAACGTATATCTGTCCAAGTGCCTGGGCACACTTTATTGATTCTCCACACACAGCTAATCACATCAACCTTAAAAATATGTCAGACAACAATATCAGCAATCAGAATCCCGCCGCCGTGCGGAAAGCCAACCGCGGCCTTCTCATCACCATGGGAGTAGTCGTGCTCGCAGTGGCCGTCATAGCCATAATAGGCTTTCTGTTCATGAATCATCCCGATGACCTTGTCGAAGGTCAGGTAGAGGGTACTACGGTACGTATATCGGGCAAGATGCCCGGCCGCGTGGTCGAATTCTTCGTTGAGGAAGGCGATACGGTGGCGGCCGGCGACACTCTCGTCCGCATCCATTCTGCTGTGGTCGAGGCCCAGCTCACCCAGGCCCAGGCCATGCAGGACGTGGCCCGCGCGCAGAACCGCAAGGTCGATGCCGGCACGCGCTCGCAGATTATCCAGGCTGCTGCCGACATGGTAGCCCAGGCCCAGGCAGCTGTCGAGATCACACGTAAGACCTACGACCGCATGGAAAATCTCTTCCGCGAAGGGGTCATCTCCGAGCAGAAGCGCGACGAGGCCAAGGCTGCATATGACGCCGCCGTGGCGGCTCTGAGTGCCGCTAAGAGCAACCACTCGCTGGCCGTGGCCGGCGCGCAGGCCGAGGACAAGGAATCCACCCAGGCGCTTGTGGAAGCAGCCGGCGGTGGTGTCGCACAGGTCGAGGCCGTACTCGACGACCAGTATCTTGTCGCGCCGTGCGACGGCACCATAGATGAGATCTATCCCGAACCGGGCGAGCTCGTGGCCATGGGTACCCCCATCATGAGCGTGCTGCGGCTCGACAAGCGCTGGATCACATTCAATGTCCGCGAGGAACTGCTCTCCGATCTGCCCATGGGTGCCGAGATCGAAGTGATGATTCCTGCCCTGAACAAGGAGAAGATCAAGGCTACCGTATACTACGTCCGCGACATGGGCTCGTATGCCACATGGCGCTCGACAAAAAGCAACGGCTCGTGGGACAGCCGCACGTTCGAGATCAAGCTCCGCCCCGACGAAAGCGTCAAAGGCCTTCGCCCCGGCATGTCGGCTGTCTATTACAAATGAACCCCACAGGATTATACGATATATCAACCGAATAAAATACGCTTCTGAACTATGAGTATTGGCTTGACAGCATCGATCCGCCGGGAGATAGGCGTGATGACGTCGCGGGGCAGCTACCTGGTGATGATGGTTATCATACCACTGCTTCTGATGCTGTTTTTTGTCGGACTTCTCGAGCCGGGACTCCCTCTTAAGGTCCCCACGGCGATTGTCGACCTTGACCAGTCGGAGATGTCGCGCCGCGTGACACGCAATCTTGCCGCCACGGAGCTGATTTCCATCGACAAGGCCTGCGAGAGCTACGACCAGGCGATGGCCGCCGTACGCCGCGGCGAGATCTTTGGATTCTTTGTGATTCCTGCCGACTTCCAGCGCGATGTTGTGTCGGGCCGCAAGCCCACGCTGGAGTTCTTCAACAACCTGACATATTTTGTACCCGGCACCCTGGCCTTCAAGGGATTCAAGACAGTGGCCGTGACCACTTCGGCCGGGGTCGTGCGCACGCAGCTCATATCGGCCGGCGCGCCCGACGAGTCAGTCGCTCCGCTGCTGCAGCCTGTCGTGATCGCCGACCAGCCCATAGGCAATCCCTGGCTCAACTATTCGATATATCTCAGCCCGTCATTCCTTTTCGGATGTATGGCTCTGCTCATCATGATCATGTCCACGTTCGGAATCACCATGGAGATCAAGCGCGGCACGTCGGTCGAGTGGCTTTCCACGGCCCGCGGATCCATGTCGGTGGCTCTTGCCGGAAAGCTGATACCGCATTTCGTAGTGTGGAGTGTGATGGGGCAGTTTCTGCTCTCGCTGCTCTTCTGCTACCGTCAGTTCCCGTGCGGCGATCTGCCGGCGCTTATGGTGGCCATGGAACTTTTCATCATCGCCACGCAGGCTGTCGGCGTGCTCTTCTCGAGCATCGTGCCCAATCCTCGCATGGCCCTGATTATGTCGTGCCTGACAGGTATCCTCACATTTTCGTTTGCGGGCTATTCGTTTCCGGTCGACAACATGTATGGCGCCATTGGCATTTTCTCTTATCTTGTACCGGTCAGATATATGTTCCTGATCTATATATTTGCCGGCCTCGATTCTTTCCCCGTCTACTACTGCCGCTACTACTTCGCGGCGCTGATTGTCTTCCCGCTGGTCGCATCGACTCTGTTGTGGAGACTGAAGAAGGCTTGTCTGAACCCGGTTTACGTCCCCTGATTTTTGACTGTCATGAATTCAGATCATCATATACATAATCCGTTCAAGGCCATAGGCCGCTGGTTCGCCGACATGGCCGCGGTGTTCCGCCGTGAATGGTCGCTGACGCTGAAGGACCTCGGTGTGCTGCTGTTCTTTGTGGCGCTTCCGTTGCTGTACCCCATCACCTATACGCTGATCTATAATCCCGAGATCGTCACCAGGATGCCGGTCGCCGTGGTCGACCATTCGCGGTCTGAGGCATCCAGACATCTTGTGCGCCTGTGCGCGGCATCCCCTTCGGTGGAGATCTACGAATACTGTCCCGACATGAATGCCGCCAAGGAACTTTTTGCGGCCAACAAGGTGTTCGGCATTCTCGAGATACCCTCCGATTATGATGACAGGATCGCATCCGGTGAAAAGGCGACAGTGCCTTTCTATGCCGAGATGAGTCTTCTGTTGCGTTACCGAGCCTTCATTTCGGCCCTTACCGAGGTGCAGATCAAACTGGCCTCGGAGATTACCGGCGCGCGCCTTGACATGCTCGGCGCTTCGGCACTGGGAATGGGCGGATTGCCTGTCGAGAGCCATAACAACTTCCTCGGCGATCCCGGACAGGGCTTTGCCTCGTTCGTGATGCCCGGAATCATAATACTTATTCTGCAGCAGAGCATGGTGCTGGGCATCTGCATGCTTGCCGGCACCTCGCGCGACCGTCGCCGCCGCAACGGCGGCATTGATCCGCTCGAGCCGGATACAGCCTCGGTATCCGCTACCATCTGGGGCAAGACGCTGTGCTATCTGGTGCTTTACATCCCGTTGTGTATCTATGTGGTGAGGTTCATTCCCGAGATGTTCAGCCTGCCGCATCAGGGCGATCCCGTCGATTACCTGCTGTTCCTGCTCCCGATGCTGCTGTCGTCGGCGATGTTCGGACTCACACTTCAGGGCTTCTGCACCGAGCGCGAGAGCGGGTTTCTGGCGATCGTATTCACTTCAGTGGTGTTCCTGTTCCTCTCGGGCCTTACCTGGCCGCGCTATGCCATGAACGGCTTCTTCACATGGTTCGGCAACATGATACCGTCGACCTGGGGAGTCGAAGGATTCATCCGCATCAACTCCAACGGAGCGACCCTTGCCGAAAACACCCGGCCATTCATCTGGCTGTGGATCCTCACCGGCGTCTACTACCTCTGCGCCCTGTGGGTCATCTCCCGCCAGCGTCGCTCCTACCGTCTTATGGCCGTCCGGGCCTGAAGCCGCCGCGGCCTTTCCCGTATGATCATGACAGAGCCACATTGCAGTCCGTCGCCGCAATGTGGCTCTGTTCATTCAGTATGTTGCCGTATTAGTGGCGGGAGAACAGAGAGAACGTATGCTTATATGATAACGCCACGAACAGATCGGACAGACCTTTGCCGCTGTTGGTTATCCTGACCGATTCATATCTTTTGCGGTACAATGTTCCCGTCTCGTTCAGGCAGACATTGTTTTTCGGTACGCCGGGCGTGAAATTGTATCCGGCGCGCAATTCCAGATAGGAGTTGCTGCCCATGCGCATCGACACTCCGACTGCCGGCCTTACAAACAGTCCTTTGGCCTTCTCTTTCAGGTATTCGTTATATTTCGTCGGATGATATAGCAGAATGTTGTCCTTGTACGTGTCGGTGGTGTAGCCTAAATCGATCGAGGCGAAAGGAGCGAATTTGCGGTCGGTGAAACGGTACTGCCCTCTGATGAAAATCTTGAGAAAGTTGGAATTGAACGAATTGTCATAGTCGTTTTCGTCGGTGCCAACGACGTCGCCGCCGGCATCCGGCTGCGAGTAATATGTCAGGTCCGGTTGATCCACATCGTAAGTGGAGTGTGTCGCGCCTATTCCCAGCGCGAGGCTCAGGCGGGGCGACCATTTGTATCCGATGAGTACCGATCCGCCGTATTCGCTTATTCCCGCACCTTCGATGCCGATTTCAAGGCCGCTGTCCCATATCGGGTTGACTTTCTTCGCGCGTGCGGGGCCCGGACGTGTTGACGCATGGAAGTTGAAGCCCGCGCGTATGCCGAACGCTCCCGAGCCGCTGCCCCCGCTGCCCGCGCTGACATAGTGCTGATAGCCAAGCGCGAAATCGAAGTCGACACGGTCCGAAAGCGGTATTCTTACGCCGGGCATTATGGAGATGACTATGTAGTTGGGCTGTTCGACGGTTGTCTTGTAGCGGCCCGACCCGACGGTGTAACTGTCGGCTGTGTTTATGGCATATCCGGCCCGGAAGCTGGCAAAAGGTGTTATTTTTGTGCTGTGCAGAGGCAGGAAGCCTTTGAAATCAGCGACTATGGGGATGATCGGCCTGCTGCCGCTGCCGGTGCCGATTTCCACGCCTGCGCCGATACCGGCCGAGAAATACGGTGAGAAACGTTTTGACAGCGTCAGCTCGACTGGCACATTGGTGCCTCCTCCCTGGGTGGCGATGTTGACTCCGGTCATTACTGAGAAGTCAAGCTTTCTGTGCCGGCTGTTGTTGTCGTCTGCATCTGCAGAACGTGTGTCATGAATGATTTTCTCGATTTCCGACATCTGATACACAAAGATGCTGCCGTCGCCGGTTCTGATTTTCAGTGACACACCGGGCGTTTCCTCGATGACATCACCTTTGATGATGCTGCCGTTTTTCAGATAGACCGTCTCACGGGCAGCCACTGCAACGCCCGCTGCAATGAGGCAGCCGACGGCGAAGCACACTAAACGTTTGAACATAATGGATTTGGTGTCTGCGATTACCCCTTCACAGTCTCTTTTTTAATAGGGTTTCTATACACGAAAGACGTGGGTAATGTTTACTGTATATCCAGTTCTGGGTATCGCCAAACACCTCGGAGAAATATACAGTTACCCCACGCCCATACAGATATATAAAGCCTGCATATCTATGCAAGACATTATAAATCACGCATTGGGCATCTTCACTGCATCCTTCTCCTAATAATTTGGCGATTTTAGAACTGAGGATTAGCAAAAACGCTTCCGTATTTATGTAGACTGCCTCTGCAGTTTCTGCAAAATTATAAAAAGTATTTATCCGGGCATGTGTGGTTAATAAATTTTAACTTTTGGATTTCAGATTCTGTGAGCAGCGGGGCATTCGCTTGACGAGGAGATAACGGGCTTGATTCAGTAGAATAATACACCACAAGTCCCCGGGATCTTTTTTTGAAGAACCTGGGGACTTGTGGAGACGTAGGAATTTTCAGAGATCGAGCTTGTGGCAGGGGAGGCCGAAGGCTTCGGCCACGCCGGGGTAGGTGATCTTGCCGTCGGCGATGTTGACGCCCTGTGCCAGGGCCTGGTCTTCACGGCAGGCCTGCTTCCAGCCTTTGTCGGCCAGCCGCAGGGCGTAAGGGAGGGTGGCGTTGGTGAGCGCCAGTGTCGACGTGCGGGGCACGGCTCCGGGGATGTTGGCCACGGCGTAGTGCGTGATGCCGTCGAGAACATATGTCGGTTCGGAATGGGTGGTCGGTACGGAGGTCTCGAAGCAGCCGCCCTGGTCGATGGCCACGTCGACCAGCAGCGAGCCGGGTTGCATGAGCCGGAGCATGTCGCGGGTGATCAGATGCGGGGCCTTGGCGCCCGGCACGAGCACCGAGCCGATCACTACATCGGCGTGCGGAAGTTCCTGCTCGATATTGTGGCGCGACGAGTAGAGTGTCATGACGTTGGCGGGCATTACGTCGGCCACATGCCGCAGAGTGGGCAGCGATATGTCGGTGATAGTTACGTCGGCACCCAGGCTGGCGGCCATGAGGGCGGCGTTGCGGCCCACTACGCCCGCCCCGAGGATGAGCACGCGCGCCGGCTTAACACCGGGAACACCGCCCATGAGAATGCCGCGGCCTCCCTGCGGGCGTTCCATGAAGCGGCAGGCCTCCTGTATCGACATGCGGCCGGCCACTTCGCTCATAGGCACGAGCAGCGGCAGCGAGCGGTCGGGCAGCCGGACGGTTTCGTAGGCGATGCACACGGCGCCCGAGGCCAGCATGGCGTCGGTGAGTCCGCGGTCGCTGGCGAAGTGGAAGTAGGTGAATACGACCTGACCATTCTGGATCAGAGGGTATTCGGCCTCGATAGGTTCCTTGACCTTTATGATCATCTCGGCTTTATCGTAGACCGCTTCGATTGTAGGAAGTATTTCGGCTCCGGCCGACGCATAGGCGTCGTCGGAGAAACCGCTGCCCAGGCCGGCGCCGGACTGGACGTATACGACATGCCCGTGGCCCGTCAGCTCGCTGACTCCCGATGGTGTTACGGCGACACGGTTCTCGTTGTTCTTGATCTCTTTGGGTACTCCGATAATCATGGTAATAGTTTTTAGGAGATGAATATTAAGGTTGATTCGCAAAAATATAAACAATTGCCGAAAACACCAAATAAATCTGCGGCCAAAGATTGGAGTAAAGTTCGGCAGCATCGGCCGTAACGCAGACCAGGCCGCCCGGATCGGTCCGGACGGCCTGGTTCATATTCAGTGTTGCGGGATTACTTGATCTCGATCTTGCGGGCTACGCCGCCGCGCTTCTCGATGTAGATGCCCGGTCCGGGTGCTGCCACCTCGATACCCTGGAGGTTATAGTAGGTGGTGGGGCCGTCGGTGCGGTCGCCGGTGATGTCGCCGATGCCGCCGGTTGACTTCGTCGACAGATTGTCGATGAAGAATGCGCCCTTGACACACATCGGGCTGTCGGCCTGGTCCATCCTGATGCCCCAGAGCATGTATGTGAAGCTGGGGTCGAGTTCGCTCAGGTCAACTGTGAAGTGGCGCCATCCCACGAAATCGAGGTCGGTTATCTTGAGCCATTTCACGTCGGTGCCCGAGGTCACGCCAAGATACACGGGGTGATGGTTGAAGTCGCCGTAGACAAACATTCCGATCTTGTCCGACGATTCGAGTACCATGTGGTCCTCGCCGGTGTATTGCCAAGTGAGCGAGCCGTTGCGCGAGTCGGCGAAAGTGTAGCTGAAGCGTGCCGAGCTTACCCCGTAGAGTTTCGTGGCGCTGTTCTTGGAGCAGGCCTGCGTGCCGGTGTAGCCGGTCGAACGGTCGGCCACGAATTCGAAGGGAGCCGTCTGCTCGAAGTCGTTGAATATCTCCATCGGTTCGAGACCATCGGTGATGTCGACGGCCTTGAACGAGTAGGTCAGTTCGCCGCCCATCGGCAGGGCCTCCATATCGCGGATCTCGTCGGTAATGCGCAGGGTGTATGTCTCACCCGCGGTGAATGCCGTGGTGGGCGATATGATGATGTTGCCGTAGACCTTGCCCAGGGTATTGAACTTGCAGTTCTTCTTCACCAGGGGCACCTCGGCGTTCTTCGAGTCGTAGATATGGATGTGGTCGATGATGCCGGCGGAGTTGACGCGGTTGTCGAAACGCACCTCGATTGTCGGCGACGCATAGTGTACCTCGCCGTCGGTGGCCGGGAAGTGGTCGAGTACCTCGAGGCGCGAGCGGTCGGCGGTGGTGAACTCATAGGTCAGTGCCTGCTGCAGGTTCGACTTCTCGAAGCGGCGGTCGGGATGGCTCACTGTCGTGTTGAGGGTCACCTTGTACGTGGTGTTGCGCTCGAACGAGGTAGTGGGCGTGAACTTCGCGCGGTGGTTGTTGTCGGAGTAGGTGAAGAAACCGTCCACGGCCGGCTCGATCACGAGCGCCTTTTCGAACGATTCGGTGTCGATGTCGGAGTTGAATACGAACTCAAGCTCGGTGGCGCATGAAAGCGGTTCGGCGATCTGCTCGGCCGTCGGTGTGTACGAAACGAGCTCGAGAGGGAATTCACGGCGCATCGACAGCGGCATGTCGTTGTAGGTAACTTCGTTGGCTTTTACCTCTACGGTTGCCTCGGTCTGATAGTAGTCGGGGTGCGTGGTGCGCAGGGTGTAAGTACCCGGCTCTACGTTGCGGAAGACGAACACGCCGTTGTAGATATTGTCCGTGGTGCGGCGCTGCACGGTGTTGCCCTGTCCGTCGAGCAGCTCGATCAGACAGCCGTTGACGGGCGCGTAGATGTCGCGGCCGTAGCGGGTGAAGCTCACCGGCATATCCTTCTCGCGCAGGTTGTGGTCGTCGTAGATGATGCCGGCGACGTTGCCGGTCACGAAGCGGTCCTCGGTGTCGAAGTATTCCATGATGGCGTGTACGAAGTGCCATGCCTCCAGCCACCAGTAGTCATCGTTCATCAGGCGGTAGGCCTCCGGACGGTGCTCGTGCATGCCGCCCTCGCTGAGCAGGCCCACGACATAGAGTGTGCGGAGCACGCCCAGGCCGCCTTGCCACATGTTGTCGTAGAAGGTGAGGTCACCTGCGATCTGCAGCGGGTCGGTCCACACGGGCAGCTGGTTGGAGTAGAGGGTCTTGCCCAGGATCTCGCTCAGGGTTATGTTCTCCGGGTAGCGGGGTGTGCCGATCGTCTGCTCGCGGTAGAGCATCAGAGGGTAGTTCACGGCCTCGCCGGCGTTGGAGTGGATCGAGAAGAACAGGTCGGCACCGAATGCGTTGGCCTCGGCGGCTATGCCCGACAGCGAGCGGTCGTCGGCCTCGGTGTTCTTGATACGCGACAGCATCGGCTTGGCACCGAGCGAGTCGAGTATGTGGTACATGTGAAGACCCTTGTAGAGGTTGCTCTTCGATTCCCAGTAGCCGAGCGAGTCGTTGCGCTCGAACGGGTAGAGGTGGATCGGGCGGTCGTTGCTGGTATAGCCGCCGTGGCCCGGATTGATGTAGATCTTCAAGTCGCTCATACGCTTGGCGTCCGCGCCCTGGAAGGCCATGATTACGGCCGCTATTGCAAGAAACAGTATTCTTTTCATTGTGGCAGGGATTATTGAGCGTTAATATCGAGTGTGAAGAGATTTCCGTCGAGATCGGAGTATACGACCATGCCGCTGGCCGAGGCGGTGGCCTCGCTTACCTTGACATCCTCGGGAGTCAGCCAGCGTACGATGCCGGTGTTTATGTTCACGGCCACCAGACGCGAGTCGAGGATCACGTAGCCGTCGTCGTGCGACACGACGGCGATCAGCGTCGACGGGCCGGCCCAGCTCACGTAGTCGCCCTTCTCAAGGATGCGGCGCGGCGCTGTGCCGTCGGATTTGCTTACGAACACACCTTGAAAAGGCTCGCTGAAGGCGAGCTGTGTGGCATCGGGCGACAGCGACGCCCACAGATAGGAGTGTGCGTCTTCCACGGGGCTGACGTTGGTCAGACGGCCGTCAAGATACACTTCGATTGTGGAGAAATCGGAGCATGCATACGATTCGGCCGCGATCGTGCCCAGATTGTCGTGGCGGCGCGACGGCTTGGCCAGCTGGGTGCTGCGGGCGGTGGTGAAGTCGTATGAGCGGATGTCGCGGTAGAGCAGTCCGTCCACGGTCGAGGCCGTGCGGTAGTAGACTGTGTGCCCGTCGGTCGAGAACACGGGCTGGAAGCCTGCCGACGGAGCCTCGTCGATGACTGTGATATGGCCGTCGGTCAGATCGAGCGCCTTGAGGCCGGTGTGGTCGACCGTCGAATACAGCAGTACCGATCCGTCGGGCGACAGTACGGGGTGAAACGCCCCGGCTTCGACATCCAGCCGCTGCGGCTGGCCTGCCCAGGCGGCCAGTGAACCGGCCGCCAGAGCAAGAGTTGTCAGTTTTCGGATATTCATTTATGTATCAGTTAATGTTTGATGATGATTTTGCGGATGATGCTGCCATGCATGGTGCTGATGCGGCACAGGTATGCGCCGGCAGGCGTGCCGCTCACGTTCAGCACGTTGCCGTCAGCGCGGGCCACGGTCGTGCCGGCAGCCGACAGCAGCTCGATGGAGCTGATTATGCAGTCGGCGTTGGCGATCACGTATTCCGACGCCGGATTGGGATATACGCTGATGCCGCTGAGTTCTACATCGGCGACGCCGCCCGAGTTGGCTGCGTGGATGGCCCCGATCTCAAAGCTGCCGTCGGACGAGTCGATGCCCTCTTTCTGAACGAGACTGAGCCCTGTCAGGTGTCCGTAGGCGTCGCCCGTGACGGGTACTTCGATGTAGCGCCAGCCCAGGAAGTCGAGATCGGCCACGTGCAGGTACGATGTGGCCACGTCGCTCGACATCTGCAGATACAGGCCGTTGCCCGACAGGTCGCCGTAGACATGCACGCCGAAGGTGCTTCCCTCTGACATCGGCGCCTCGCTGTCGGCCGGGTGGCGCGTCCACACGGCTTCGCCTCCGGCAGTCGAGTCGAATTTATACGTGAATGCCACGCATGCGTCGCCCGAGAGGTTCAGCTTGCTGTCGGCGGCCACCTTCTGGCTCGTCACCTGGCGCGATGTATTCTCGTCGAATGTGAACTGTGCCGCGTCGGCCATCTGTTCGTAGACCGGGTCGGACTTGGGCGCGCCGGCGTCTACGGCCGTGAACGAGACAACCACCGGTTCCTTGATCGTGATGCCGTCCTTATCGGCGATCGAGCCGGCGAAGGTCACGGTGTACCGTTCGCCCACGGTAAGCGGCGCCGAGAATGGCAGGCGTATGTAGCCGTAGGGCGATCTCACGCCCGACGATTTTTTGCCGCGGAGGTTGAAGGCCACGCTGTTGCCCTTGGAGTCGGTGCAGGTTATCTGCTTGCTGGCCGACCCTGCGTCGGGCAGCTTGTCGAAGCGCAGCTCCACCGCCGCTCCGTCGTAGTGCACATCGTCGTCTTCTTTCGGGAATTGTCCGATGATTTCCATGAAGTTGCGGTTGGTGGTCATGAATTCGAATTCAAGCGGCTTCTCCAGGTTCATGCCCCCGGCATGTTTGGCCTCTGTCGTCAGGCGCACGGTGTAGCGGGTGCTTATGTCGTAGGGCGCCGACGGGGTGAAGGTCATCGTATAGTTGAGGTTGCTCCACGTGAACGTGCCGTCGACGGCCGGTTCGATGCTGAATGCCTTCTCGGTCGACTCCACGTCCATGTCCCACGAGAAGCTGATCACCACCGGTGTGTTGCACAGCATCGGTTCGTCGCCCTCGTGCCACAGGGGCGAGTAGGAGGTCACCGTCGGCGGAGTGTCGCGGATGCGGAGCATCTCCAGCGTGCGGTAGGTGATGCGGTCGGCGCTCACCTCGATATCGGCCTCGGCCGGGTAGTGGGTCGGGGCGCTCACTTTCAGGTGGTATTTGCCCGGTTCCACGTCGCGGAAGGCGTAGAAGCCGTTGATGTTCACCGGGTCGGTGACGTATGTGGCTTTCAGAGTGCCTGATTCGTCGTATAGTTCAACGGTGGCGTTCTGCACGGTGGCCAGCTTGTCGGTGCCGTGCATGATGTAGTCGCCCGACCGCGGCAGACGCGAGTCCTTCACCAGGCCGCCGATCTGGCCGACGCTCTCGCCCGGCTGGCTGAAGTATTCGTCGACGGCGCGGCGGAAGTGCCAGGCCTCCAGGCGGCAGAAGTCTTCGCTCATCAGACGGTATGCCTCGGGTATGTAGTCGTGGAACGATCCCTCCGACAGCATTCCTGTCACGGCCAGGTTGCGCAGCACGCCGAGGCCCACCTTGTAGCCCCAGTTGTAGAACGACCAGTCACCGCGGATGTTGAGGCTCGGGTCGGTCCAGTACGTGGCTTCGTTCTCGAGCAGATGTTTATTGAGGATCCCGGCTATGACGCGGTCCTCGGCGTTGTCGGCCTCGTTGTCCCATCCGCGGTAGAGCATCAGCGGGAAGTTGGCGCGTATCGACGTGCCGGTGGCGTTTGAGTGGATCGAGAAGAAGAGGTCGGCCTGGGCGTCGTTGGCCATCCGCGAGATGGTCGACAGCGGCAGGTCGTCTGCCGTCGTGTTGGTCGTGCGCGACATCTTCACGCGATAGCCCTTGGCCTGAAGCATGTCGCGCAGCCACAGGCCCTTGGTCAGATTGGAGTTGGATTCCCAGTAGCCGTTCGGATCGCCCTGGGCGTAAGGCTCGATCACGACGTTGCGGTCGTCGCTGTCGTGGCCGCCGTGGCCGGGATTGATGAATATCAGATAGTCGGATGCCGACTGTGCCGGAGCCCCGATGGCGAGGATACCGGCTGCGATAGCTGCGGTAAGTTTGCGTTTCATGGCCGGTGTCATTTAAGGGTTGCGGTTACTTGGTAGAGATAGCCGTCGATCGTCGAGTAGACGATGCGGCCGGCGGCGATCGACGCCGCGGGCGTGAATGTCATGCTCTCCGGGCGGGTGATCTCCTGCACGGCCGAGCCGTCGGCTTTCACGAGCACGATCTGCGACGAACGGTACTGATGGCCGTCGTCGGTCGATTTCTGGGCCACGATGCAGTCGTTGCCGAACCATACGGGAGCCTCATAGTTGCCCGCGAAGCTCAGCACGCGCCCCTGCAGGTCGGTTATGTAGACACCCTTGCCGGCGGCCACGAACATGGCTTTCGTACCGTCGGGCGACAGCGACGCCCACAGATAGGCCACGGCGTCGACAGGTGTGTAGGCCTGCTCCCGCCCGTCGGCGGTTATATAGAGGGTAGCGTCCTCGGTGCGCACTGCCGATCCGCCGCTGCGGAAAGGTGTCGCCTGTACGCGTCGTGCTGCCGGAGCGACGGCGCGGCTCGTCTGCGAGTCAATGTCGTAGTGGCATACCGTGCGCAGGTATCCTCCGGTGTGGTCCGGGGCCTGCGTGGTGAAGGTGACACCTCGGCCGTCGGTGTCGAAGCGGGCATCGTAGCCCGACCTGGCTTCGGCCGATACGGTCACGGTGGCTCCGAGTCTGAAGTCGTACATGCGCAGGTTGGAATAGTCGGCGTCGGAGAACAGCAGGCGCGATCCGTCGGGGCTGAGCACCGGGTTGTAGAGATTGCTCTGCGTTCCGCGCAGCAAAGGCTCTGCCGCCGAGACGTCGGCTATCTGGGCGTTTGCGGCCGTGAACGCGCACAGGGCGCACAGGGCGGCGTAAAGTCGTTTCATAATAGTCGTGTTTTTATGGTTTCAGGTATTTGTCAGGGTAGGTGAATATAAGATATAGCCGGGGAAGACGGCCTTGAATGGCGGTCTTCCCCGGTGAGAGTGTTGCGATCAGCGGACGATCATGACGGCCGAACGCGGACCGGCAGCCGTAGTGGCGGCCACTACGTAGGTGCCTGCTGCCGGAGCCTCGATCACGGCGCTGTCACTGCCGTCGGCGGTGTACTGGCCTACTAACGCGCCCGAGATGCTGTACACGGCCACCGAAGTGATGCCGGGAGCCTTGACAGTCACGGCTGAGCCGGCCTGTGCCGGATTGCCGCAGATGAGCAGCTTGGCCGAAGCCGGTTCGGCTATGGCTACCGACTGCACGCCCTCGAAGTTCTTGTAGCGGCCCCATACGCCTCCGAGTTTGAAGGAGTGCGCGCCCTGGTTCGTAGGCAGCGTCTCGAACACGTAGCGTACGCGGCGCAGAATGATCGGGTAGTTGGTTATGTCGTCGGTGTCGATCTGCTTTTCGAGCTCAAGATCGATGTTGTGCTCGGTATTGACGGCCCAGCTGGCGTCCGGTGTCACCTTGTAGCTGATCGGACGGGCTGCGGTCGCCGGCAGGATCTCTATGGACAGTTCGGCGATAGGTATCGAGGATGAGAAGATGGTGTATGCGCCGTCGGGCAGCGAGTAGAAGTCCTCGGTCTTCTGGGTGAGGTCGATGTAGCCGGTGGTCTTTTTGCCGAACGAGTAGGTCACCGTGCCGTCCTCGGCCATCGTCACGCCGGTCATGCCCGATGCGCCCTTGAGGGTCCATGCCTGGTTCGGGCAGAAAAGCATCGATTCGGCCTCGGGAATCTCCACGGTGACGGTGCTCTGTGCCGTGAAGCCGCCGATCGAGCCGGTGATGACGGTCGTGCCGTTGGCCACGCCGCGCAGTACGCCGTCGGCGTCGATCGACACTACGGTCGGATCCTCGATCGTCCATTCCAGGTGGGCCGGATCATAAGTGTATGTCTTGTCGCCCGAGATGGCGTTCACCTCCAGCGGATATGCGCGGTAGCTGTCGATCAGTATGGCGGCCGAGCGCATGGCCACTTCGGCGTTTACGATTTCGATGTCCTTCGACACCTCCACATCGCCGCAGTGGGCCGTCAGCGTGCCCTTGCCTGGATTGCCGCCTGCCACGAATACGTTGCCCTGGCATTCGCCCAGGCCTTCGGAGCAAGAGAATGTCACGTCCTTATAGTCGTAGTCTATGACGGCGCCGTACTTGTTGTAGGCGATGATCTGCGGCGAAGCCGATGCGTAGATTGGCTGCTCGAGGGCGCGGTCGAAGAATTCGAGGCGGGCCACCGAGTTGTCGTCTTCCGGAGCGATGGAGTATACCATCCAGCCGTTGGCCACGGCGCGGGGTGTGGCTTCAGTGGTCTTGTTTACGATTTCGTTGTCGATCATCATTTCGGCCGAGCCGCCGCCGTCGAATGCCGCCATGTTCCAGCAGCCTAGATGCTTGGCGATGGAGCACATCAGATCGGTGCCGCACCCCTTCGATGTGCCGTATACCGGATCGGTCGACTTGTCGATCACGATGATATAGAGAGTCTTGCCGTCGGCCGATGTGCCGTAGCCGGTGCGCGAGTAGATCTGCGAGTTATAAGCCTCGTTGAAGTTGTGGTCGGTGAGCTCGCCGTTGCGCAGCGTCAGTGCGTTGCCGCCGATGGCGTTCTCTACCAGCGGGGTCACCGGATTTTCGTTGGGGTTGAACGTCCAGGTGTACTTCATGGTCACCTTGTCGCCGGCGGCGAGCTGGGCCAGCAGCGCGCGGTTGTCGCCGCGGCCTACCAGGGCCAGGTCATGGTCGCCAAGGGTG
>CABRGT010000008.1 GCA_902470475.1 uncultured Porphyromonadaceae bacterium
ACATCCGTGTCAGCGGACTGCAGGTAATCCTGAGCCGCGCGGCAGCATCCGTGAAGGCATACACCGTGACAGGCATGCTCGTGGCATCGGCTTCGGATGCCGACACACTCACGCTGCCTGCCGCAGGGACATACCTCGTAACAGCCGACGGTACATCGCGCATGCTAATCGCACGCTGAAACATACTCCACACTATATTCTGAAGAGTCGTTCCGGATTGATTGCCGGAGCGACTTTTTTATGGTGACTGCGCTGAAATTCATCTTTTTGTCAGTAAAATTACGGCCTAAACACACTTTATATTCAATATTATACAAAAATTTCAGTTAAAATAGCACTTTTATATTGACTTAATGCTAAAGTTTCGTATCTTTGCGGAATAAAATACTCTAAATAAAACCTTTAAATCAACTTAACCATGAAACTCAGAAAAATTGCCGCAGCGGCTCTCCTGCTCGCGACACTCGCCGCCCCGGCAGCCGATCCTCCGAAACGGGAATTCCGCTCGATATGGATGGCAGCAATGGGCATTGACTGGCCTCACAAAGACTATATCGGTGACGAGGCCAAATCCAAGGAAGCCTTTATCGAATACATCGAAAATTTCAAACGTCACGGCTTCAACAACATCTGCCTGCAGGTGCGCCCGCTGGCCGACGCACTCTACCGCTCGTCGCTTGAGCCATGGAGCGCTTCTGTCTCAGGCACACGCGGCGTAGACCCCGGATGGGATCCGCTGGCCTTTGCCGTCGAGGAATGCCACAAGCGCGGCCTGGAGATCTATGCCTGGATCAATCCTTTCCGAATCAACAAGGAAGGGACGGTTTACAACACTCCCTTTGACCAGGAATGGCGCGAAAAAGGCTGGGAACTCAAGTCGGGCAACTGGACCATATTCAATCCCGCTCTCCCCGAAGCCCGGCAGCACTGCTACGATGTGATCCGCGAAGTCTACACCAACTATGCCATAGACGGCGTGATCTTCGACGACTACTTCTACCCTGGAGACCCGCTGACCGAAGGCCCGTCGGCAGGCGATTATCAGCTTTGGACCGCTGCAAAGGCCGAATTAGAGTCAGACATATCGATCGCCGACTGGCGCCGCTGCAATGTCAACGAGGTTGTGGCCGCAATCTATGAAATGATCCAGCGCGACCGCCCCGACATGCGCTACGGCATCGGACCGGCCGGCACTGCCGGCAAGTCATCGGCACAGCATGGAGTGAAGCCACCGACTGCAGGTCTGGACTGGCAGTACGACGACATCTATGCCGATCCGCTGGCCTGGCTCCACGAAGGTACCATCGACTTCATCTCGCCCCAGATCTACTGGCCGCGCAAAGGTACGTCCTCGCCATTCACTCCCATCGCCGAGTGGTGGCAGTATGTGGCCGACCATTTCGGACGCCACAACTACATATCCATGGCCTCGTACCGCGTGAGCGAGGAACTCTTCGGCGGCAACTGCGCCGAGGGTGGCTGGAGCGAATTTGTAGCACAGGTCGAAATCGGACGCGACCTTGCCCCTAAGACTTCCGGGCAGGTCTACTTCAGCGCCGCGCACTTCGACGGCCCGAGCGCAATGGGCCTGGGCGACTGGCTTGAGGACAAGGTATATCAGCGGCCGTCCCTTATCCCGACGCTCGACTGGAAAGAGCATGACACATACTCAGCACCCTCCGGAGGCAGGTTCGACGGCCATACAATCAGCTGGGATGCCGTAGCCAAGCCCCGCGAGAACACCATCATGCGCTATACCGTATATGCCATTCCGCTGAGCACATCGCTCGAGGAGGCCAGGAGCGCCGACGGCGACGGTATCGACGGCAGATATCTCGTCGACGTGTCATACGACACCTCATACACCCTGAGCGACGAACTGTGCAAGCGCCACTGGTACGCAGTGTGCGCATACGACGGATACGGGTTCGAATACGCTCCGGCAACAATCAACTACTCCGACGAACGGGCGCAGACCACCACCCTGCTCTCACCCGCCGACAACGCCATTGCCGACTGGGATACCGAACTGTCATGGTCGCCCGTCGCCGGTGCCGAGTATATCGTCGAGACCTCCGACACCCAGGATTTCAAAAACCTGCGCCACAACTTCACCGACATCACCGACACGAAAGTAACCGTCGACCTGAGCGACACACGCGACGGCCAGACTCTCTACTGGCGCGTGGCTGTGTGCCAGCCCGGCAAACTCTACAGCTACACTGACGCCGCACGCTTCGTATGCCCCACCCGCACACAGGGCGACAAACCGGCGATCACCTCACCCGTTTCCGGTGATCACATCGACGGCTCGGATGTGACCGTCGGCTGGAATCCCGTAAAATATGCTGAACGCTACTACGTGGAGATCGCCCGCCCCGACGACTTCGAAAATCCCGTCTACGGCGCCTATGTGTCTGCTCCCGAAACGTCGCTCAAGGTCAATACAGCCGTAATCGGTTCGGGTGAATTCGAATGCCGAATTTTCGCACACGGACGCCGGTTCCTATCCATCGAATCAGACAAAGTCGGCTTCGAGGTCGGCGAACCGCCCGTGGGCACCACCGAACAGGGCTACGCCGTGACAACCGACGCCGGTTACTCCGAACGCCTCGCCGGAATCGATGTCGAGAGCACCTGGTACCGCTCAACATCTTCCGGAGCCTCGGCCATCGCATTCGAAGGCGACGGCTCCCGGCACCGCTCGATGGCCGCAAACAGGGACTTCGTATACATCACCGAACGGTCGGCCGACAAGGCTGACGCGGACATCTCCCTGCGACAGTACAACGCCGCTACCGGAGAGCACGTGCGCGACATCACCCTCACAGGCGCCTCGGAGCAGGTATCCATCCTGCCATGCAACCAGGTAGTGTTCGACAGCCGCGGACATCTGTGCGTCATCAACCAGACCGGATCAGTAGCGATGCGCCCCCTGACGGTCAGCCTCGTCAACATGGCCACCGGAGAGCTCACCGAGGTCGCACAGGCCAAGGGTTCCGGCCCGACACACCGCACGGTCGACTATGCCGCGATCTACGGCGACGTAACTTCCGGCGAGTTCTATATCTTCGCCGTGATCAGCTCGCGCAACGTGTTGCTGCGCTGGAAAGTCGTTGACGGCGAGGCAACTCTCACCGACAGCAACGTCACCAAGGAGTTCAGCGGATCCACAGCCAACTTCGGAACAGGCCCGCGCCTGCTTCCCGTCGACGAGACACGATGCTACGTCGACCACGCCAACGGTACCGCGTCGCTCTACGACTTCACCACCGGAAAGCTCGTGACCAGGCTCGCCGCTACTCCCGCTTCGGCCGTCAACACCGACAACGGCATGACCCTGTTCAACCTCAACGGCTACGACTACGTGGCTTACAACACCGGCGCCGCCGCAACCGGCAGCACAATGGCGATCGCCGCACTCGGCCAGAACAGCGCGCACAACTATTCTTCGATGGCTCACCTCTGCACTCTTCCCCGCACACCGATGGGCACCATGGACAATGCCGTGAACTCTGTGCCAGTCGAGGCCGTGGCAATCGACAACAACACAGTACGCCTCTACATGTACTCCCCCGGCAACGGACTGGCATGCTACACCGTCCGCGACAACACCGGCGGTGTGGCCGACATAGCAGCCGACGCCGACACCGACATCCGTGTCAGCGGACTGCAGGTAATCCTGAGCCGCGCGGCAGCATCCGTGAAAGCATACACCGTGACAGGCATGCTCGTGGCATCGGCTTCGGATGCCGATACACTCACACTCCCTGCCGCAGGGACATACCTCATAACAGCCGACGGTACATCGCGCATGCTAATCGCACGCTGAACACACAACACATAATTATAACGGAGCCGTACCGCCGCAAGCAGTGCGGCTCCGCTGTTTCAGCTACCACCGGCGAAAAAAAAATGACAATAAAATTTAGAAAACGCTGAAAATAAGTGCCGGATAATTTGTCCGAATGAAAAAAAAATCGTTACTTTGCACTCGATTTGTGGCTCATCCTTGAAAGCCCGGCGGAAAGATGCGCCGACGGGCGATATGAGACCTGCGATAGGTGCCACCGACTAACTAATTGAATTAAAAAGATAAACCGTAACAAAAGCCATGTCAAAGATTTGTCAAATCACAGGCAAAAAAGCGATGGTGGGCAACAACGTATCTCACTCAAAGCGTCGCACCAAGCGCAAATTCAATGTCAACCTGTTCAACAAGAAATTCTACTGGGTTGAACGCGACGCGTGGATCGTACTGACCATCTCGGCCGCCGGACTTCGCACCATCAATAAGCTCGGCCTCAATACCGCTATCAAGCAGGCGATTGATAAGGGGTTATTTAAAGAAAACGATATTAAATATTTAGAATTCTAACCAACCATGGCAAAGAAAGCTAAAGGCAATCGTGTGCAGGTAATCCTGGAATGCACCGAACATAAGGCAAGCGGTATGCCCGGCACGTCGCGTTACATCACGACCAAAAACCGCAAGAATACCACGGAGCGTCTCGAACTTAAGAAGTACAATCCGATTCTTAAGAAAGTAACAGTCCACAAAGAAATCAAATAATCAATCTCTGAGATATGGCAAAGAAAACCGTAGCATCACTGCAGAAGGGCGAAGGCCGCACCTACTCCAAAGTCATCAAGATGGTGAAGTCGCCCAAGACCGGAGCCTACGTCTTCAAGGAAGAGATGGTTCCCAACGACGCCGTCAAGGACGCCCTCAAATAATCGACAATCCAACAGATACCCATACAGCGGGCCGGTCGCAACAGCGATCCGGCCCGCTGACCTATACACCACCCTGAAAAGCAGGCGAGCCGCCTGCACCGTAATCAGGCTGGAAAAGCATAAGCCGACGACTTCGGGACAGTTACCCTTAAAAACAGTCATCCCCCGCAGGTCGCTTAAAGCACACTGCGGGGGATGATCAAACGGTCAGTCCGAGAGCCTTATTTCACGACAAACTTCTTGCCTGCGGCAATATAAATGCCCGCGGGGAGCACATTCATAGCCTCCTCGACAGTAATGTTAGTGCTAACCAGAACTCCTGCAGGAGTATAGATATCGACTGGGCCGTCAGCATCAGCAGGGTCGGTGATGGCATCACCTACTCCGCCCTGACCATTTTTCGGATCAAGATTCCATGCACTAAGTTCAATGACTTTAACGGAACTGTCGGCGAAGGCCTCAACTCCGTCAGCATCGGCATCTGTAGGGAATACACGTATAGACGAAGCCCACCGATCATTTATAAATACGTCAATGATAGAATGATCAATAAAAATATTGAGTTTAAGCTCCTGGCCCGCACGGAGGAATTCGGGCAGTGAGAGGCTATAAACCCCGTTATATACCCCATTGTCGTTCGAAATATGATTCAGACCATTGAAATCGAAGACCAGCTGACCGGTAGATGGTGTATACGTTGCGGTGGCTGAACCGTTTGCGTTCTTAAAAAATCGGAAGCCAAACGGCGAAGAACCCAACTCGAAACGCGCCAGTATTTCTATTTGACGACCGTTGACAGGTCTCATATCAATGGATCCGCTCAAGTCAAAATCACTGAGGTTAAACGAAGTAGCCGTACGCAGTCCCCTGAGCCCTTCATACGGTTTTTGGACAAGCAGCCCGTTTTCGTCGAGACTCCATTCGCGGGGCAACGAATAGCAATGAGCCCAGCCAAGTTTCCAATTCTCCTCAGCTGGTAGTTTGTCAGGCACGATTCCGAGAGCGATTGTCTTGCCTTCATGAATGTAAACCGTTGGAGAAAGCAATCCGAAGCCATCGCGTGAGTTCAGCTCGACAGAACGCGGTGAACTGAAATTCGACGCCGGGACAAAATGTCCATTATCAGCTATCGAACCTGTCCAATAGAGGGTGCGCACACCAACCGATGTGCCGATCGGCGTAGCAGTGAACAGCCACCGCCCATCGGCCATAGGTGTTACATTGGGCATTTCCCAAAACGTACCGGCCTGAGAGGCCGAAGCTCCGGAGAAGAAGATGTCGCCGTCATTGCTCCACGTGCGATTTGAGGCATTATATCGGTGAAGGGTTGTGGTACCCACGCCGTTCTTAGAAGATCCTACTATGATGTAGGCATTGTCGCCGTGGCGGAAGAAATATGGATCGCGGAAGTCATCGCCCAGCCCGGCGGGACGACCCGAAATGATGGGATTAGATGACGACTTGGTCCACTCGAGCAGCGAGGCCGAAGTGGGCGAGGCATAATCAATGGAGGCGTGACCATAGTCTACACCCGTATAAATGATACCTGGACGAGAGCCAGTGATCTGCTGGTCTGTAAATACACACCCACTCCAGCAGCCCTTGATATCATATGACGCACCGGGAGCAATGGCTATCCGCTCCTCCTGCCAGTCGTAAAGGTTCTCACTAGTGAGATGGCCCCAATGCAGACGTGCCATGTACGGACCATCGCCGTTTTTCTGAAAGAAAAGATGAAATTTACCGTTGCTGTATGTCATGCCGTGGCATTCGTTTGTCCAGTTCGCCGCAGGCATGCCATGAAATTTCGGGCGCAATATCTGGCCGGCGAACCGTGAGGCAGGCACTATCAGGTCAGGATCATTTTCCGGACGCCACGAGGCGATCTCACTCTGGTCCTTTGCCTCATCCCATACGGAAATATCGTCGATAAGTCCGTTGAACGACGTAAGAAGAAAAGGACCGCTATAGTTGAGGAGTGTACCGCGGCCGATTGTCATAGCCGACGGACCGAGCGACAAGCTTCCGTTAGCACGTGTCGATCCGACTTCCACACCGTTGTTATATAGTTTCAGCGAGCGTGCCTCGCAGTCGACGACAGCGACCAGATTGTTCCACTGCCAGGTCGGCAGAGGCGTGTCGATCTTGATTTCGACAGGCCATCCGGAAACATACGCACGGAATGACCATTTTCCGTCGAACCCCACGTAAAAACCGAAGCCCGTCTTTGCTGCATCGTCGATACATTGGACGATGGCTGTCATTTCATCGGTAGCGGTATCGATCTTAATTATGGGATACGACTCGATGGCCGCCCATACAGACACGGTCATCGTTTTTGTGCCGGCCGGTATCACCTGACCGATGCGCGCATCTATCCAGGAGGTATACCCGTCGAAACGCAGAGCGCTGCCGACTGCACCAGGTAAGTTTTCGGGCGCGAAATTGCCGAGAACGCCAAAGCGCTCACCACCAACAGTCTCGACGACCTGCCCCGAACGCACATCCATGTTGAAATGTGCCACCAAAGCTGCATCGGCTCCTAATGTAGCCGCTGATGCGGCTATCAGTGCGATAAGAGGTTTGAAAATATTCATAATAATTTCATGGTTGTTTGCGAAAGTCAAAGATAGCAAAAATTCCCCGAAGTAAAAATCCCCGGGGAATCAGATCTAACGACCTATCGGATTATATAATCAACTTTAGGCATATATATCTGGATAAAAGGGTGTGCGATGACACTTAACGCACAGCGACCTTGGAAACTTCTTTGCCCTGACGGCGAATGTAGAATCCGGGAGTAAGCTCGCCATGTACAAGTACGCCCTGCAGGTTGTAATATTCAACAGATGCTTCGCTGTCGGTAACATCGACATCGGCCACACCACTGATCGATTTCGAGTCAAGATAAGAGAAACAATTGCGGGTAAGCTGCTCGAGATTGTCATGATATGCGTTGACTCCGCTGCGTGGCGACCATTCGCAGGCGGCAAGACCGTTGGCTATAACAGTGCCCTTGGCGGATGCTGAACGTGCGGCCGACGCTGTAGGGAGAAATTCAACGATACCGGCTACGGCATAGTCCTGAACATGTCCCCATTGGCCGAGAACGACGCAATTGGCCTCCGTTTCAAATTTAACCACAGTATTTGCTCCGTCGACACTGTATGAAAGGGCATTCAGATCCCACATGCAGTTGTGGTCCTCACGGTGCATTTCGGTGCCGTCGCCTGTACCTTCCATAGGATAAGTATCCCATGACACAGCACCGTCGGCCCAGGGATATACCCGCAGGTTCTTATAGATCGGATGTCCGCGGTGGTCGTAGCATGCATCGGGGTTGTAATCCTCAGCCTCCATGCGGTCCTCCCGTGCGAACCAGAAGCCGACCTGCGGCTGAATAGTCCAGACATCCGTACCCTGGCCACCATCGCCGTCGCCGTAGATATTGGGATCGAATTTGGCGTCTATACGACCGATGCTGCTCAGAAGCTGCGTGGCCTGCTTTGTGAGCAGAAGGCTTCCGCCATCCTCATGGAAACGTGTCAGAGCACTGATCATTTCGGGAGAAGTAAAGGCCTCGGGAAGATTGCCTTTGCCGATGTTCAGGCGGTCAATGTGAATCCATATATACGATATATCGCCGGTATTTATCCTGCCTGCGTCAGAGGGGGTGAGTATCACTCCATTGGGATTCTCCTTGACGAAGAAATCTGCGGCAGCCTTCTCCTGAAAGTTGTCTATGGCATCCAGGCTGCTGTAGCCGATCAGCATGGCCGGGTGCGACTGTGCTGCAGACGACGAAGCGAACAGTGCTGCGGCTGCAAATGTTGCGAGTAATGATTTTTTCATAATGGTTGTTAATTGTTTATTAGGTTGACTTTTTTGAGAATGGTTTCGGAAGCCGGAAAAACGACTTCCGAAACCCTACAGACTTGAATGTTATTGGTTCAGAACTGAAATACAATTTTCCGTAAGACGGTTAACGTTATCCTGGAAAGGATTGCCGCCGTTCTGGGCGAATTCGTATGCCGACAGTCCTATGGCGATGCACTGGCCGGCTCTGTTGGCCGTCGGGAGGAACTGCACGATACCGGCTACGGCATAGTCAACCACATGTGCCCATGTGCCGAGCACGACGCTGTTGGTTGCCTTCTCGAAGTTCACTACGGTATTGGGATTGCCGTCGAAACCATAGGAGTTCAGATCCCACATACAGTTATGATCCTCACGCCAGCCCGGCCCCTCGAGAGCGAACGTCTCATGGCCATAATCCGGTAGCGTGACCATTCCCTTGTAGATGGCATCGGCACGGTGGTCGTAGAACTGCGATGGATTCGACTCATGGTTCATATAGCCTATCTGCGCATTGACACACCAGTTGTCTGTGCCGGAACCACCCGAACCCGATCCGAAAATTCCGGGAGCATAACGAGCCTCGATAATCTCATAGGGCACCGTAAGCTGCGTAGCGAATTTAGTCAGGAACAGATTGCCGCCTTCGGCCGCATATCTGGACATTGCGTCGACCGCCTCATCGCTTACAAGAGTTTCGGGCAGGTTCTGCCAGCCGGGCTGCAGCCCCACACGGTCGATGTTGATCCACACGACAGAGTAATCGTCGGGCGAAAGTGTCAGTATATCTTCCGGAGTAAGAATATCGCCATTGGTTGCATAGGTCGTACGGAACCACTCGGCAGCTGCAATCTCATCGTCATCGGTAAGGTCATCCACGTTGTCACAGGGAATTAGCAATGCTACCTTGGCAGGTACGGACTCTATCGTAAACCGCACAGTCTGACCAGCCGATACTATGTCTCCATCATAAACGGCCTTGACGGTATAGGAAATCTCGCTTCCTGCTATTTCACGGCTGACAGTATATGAGGTCTCTGCCGCCGGAAGGGTCGTAACCAAAGTATTGTTGCGGATGATCTCGGAAGCGACAGCTCCGGAAGGAAGCGTCCAACTGAGTGTTACCGACTTCCCTTCTACCTTATACTGAAGGTTCTCGACAGCAGGGCCCGAAGGAGTATCGGGATATGTGACGTCACTGCAAGCGGTTGCGAGCACAAGTGCACCGGCAGCCATAAGCGACAGAGTTGTTGTCTTAAAGAATTTCATTATTTTGACGATTTAAAATGATAAGGGTAAAAAAGTATTATTCGTACAGACCGCCGGAATTTTCCACCTCGCTCAGCGGAATCGGGAAAAATACTTCGCTTATGGTAAGATCGGCATCCTTATAGTAGGGACGGAGTTTCGATTCGGAAGCATAGTAGGCATTCATGGTCTCGACAACGTTGCCCCAGCGGACGAGGTCGAACCATCGGTTACCCTCCATAGCAAGTTCGAGGCGACGTTCCATGCGGACTGCGCGACGGGCATAATCCTGTGTCCAGCCATCTGAAGGATATTCGGCCACATAATACGAGGCAATCATCGGGTTGCAGTCTACGGGGGTGTAGGCGGCGTCGACCGAGCGGGCAGCCTTGCGACGGACACTGTTGATCAGCTCGCGGGCGGCTGCGAGGTCACTGTTGAGCTCGATCAGAGCCTCAGCCTTGAGCAGAACGATGTCGGCATAGCGGATCAGACAGAAATTAAGTGGCGAGGCACCCCATGGAAAACCTTGTACCATATCGGGCGATTCCGGGCTGATGAGGCCCTTTTTACCGGAGTATTCGCCGTAAACGTCGTAAGCTCTGGTCCATCCCATGGTGTAGGTGTGACCGCGGAAAGGCATACCGATACGGCCGACGGTGAAGTCGAGACGCGGATCTACGTTGCCGTCGAAATCAGTGGTGACATTGCGGTCGTTGTACGAGCCGTCGAGATAAGGTAGACCGTTGTCGTCGGTGCGGTAAGCGTTGACAAGATTCTGACTTGCCAGGAAGAAGTCGTCGCCGTTACCAAAGAGATTACCGTCGCTGTATGTGGTATTGAGCAGATTGCACCAGTTGATGTTTGCGTTGTTATTGGCTGTCGAGAACTGGATAGCCATGATCGACTCGTACGTGTTGTTGAACTCGACTTTGGACATGTCGAGGAAGTTGTTATAGAGCTGATATTTGCCGGAACCGATGACATAATCGGAATAAGTAATCACTTCGCTCCACGATGACGTGAAAGCCGATACTTTGGCATGCAACGCTGCGGCAACATAGCGGTTAAAACGGCCGGGCTGGCTCTGTGACTCAGGGAGCGCAAGATAAGCGTCGGCAAGGTCTTTCTTGATGAAACCGAATATCTCGTCGCGTGTGTACTGGTCATAACGGGCCTCATTGGGGTTGTCGCTCTCGGTGAAGTAAGGTATTCGGTCGAATATGCGGATCAGATCGAAATAGAAGTAGGCGCGCAGGGTCTTGAGCTGTGCGATAAGGTTGGCCTTATCTGTTACGTTCTCCGCGTTGTTTACAGCGCGTATGGCTTTGTTGCATCGCGACACGGCATAGTAATTATTCTGCCACTTGTTCAGACATGACACATTGTCGCTTAGCACGTTGCCGATCTCAAGCTGGTGTATGTTGGCTTCCATAGACACACCTCCGCCCCCCTTGTAGGCATCGTCGGAGCGTACGTCGAAAATCCAGTTGGTAATCGGGCCGGCAAAGGCCTCATTATTACCGAAAAAGTGCGACTGCAGGCCGGCGTAGGCAGCAGCCATGAGCCCTTCGACAGATTCGTCGTCGAACTGCGAATCGGTGAACTGTCCCTGCGGCTTCATGTCGAGCATATCGTCGCAGGAAACGGCGCCGAAAGCTGCTGCACACATGGCCAGGGGCATAAATATTTTATTGAAAAGTTTCATTACCGTGATATTGATTAAGGGAGTGACTTTAGAAGTTGACATTTAGGCCGAGCGTTATGACACGCGAACGAGGATAAGGACCGTTGTCGACACGCGCACCATAGCCTCCGAGGGGTAGCTCGGGATCGAGGCCCTTGTACTTCGTGATGGTGAATACATTCTCAAGCTGGCCGTAAACACTCAGACTGCTTGCGCCGATCGGACGGAGAAGCTTCTGAGGGAAAGCATAGGCGAGCTTGATGTACTTCATTTTGAAATAGGAGCCGTCCTCAACATAATAGGTCGACATGCGGGTCTCGTTGTTATCGTCGGTCATGGCCAGGGCAGGAATATCTGTGGCCGTGTTGGTAGGTGTCCAGGCGTTAAGGATGTCGACGCTGCGGTTTGTCGAGACGCCACCGTTGCTCATGAAGTAGAGCTGGCGCTTGGTTGTGTTGTAGATGTCGAAACCGAAATCGCCGGTGAAGAATGTACTCAGGGTGAGGTCGCGGTAGTGGAAGTCGAGATTCAAGCCGAGCGAGAAATCGGGGTTCGGGTCACCGATGATGCAGCGGTCGGCCTCGTTGATGATGCCGTTGCCGTCAATGTCGCGGTATATTAGGCGGCCGGGGGCTGCACCCTGCTGGATAGCGTGATTGCTGACCTGGTCGGGTGTCTGGAAGATCCCGTCACATACATAGCCGTAGTAGACGCCCATCGGCTGATCGATCATCAGGCGGTAGTCACCGCCGACACTCGTGACGAAATTGTTGAGTTTGACGAGTTTGTTACGGTAGGCCGAGATATTGAAATTACCGGTCCACCAGAAGTCGCCGTAGCGGTGGCTGTTATAGTTGACGGTCACTTCGAAGCCATGGTTATCCATGTCGCCGGTGTTCATCCACATGGCAGCGTTTTCACCCGCCACCGAGAGTACAGGCGGAATGGTGAGCATATCGCGAGTCTTCTTGATGTAGTAGTCAGCAGATACTGAAAGAGAGCCATTGAACATACCGAAGTCAATACCGATATTTGTCTGCGTAGTAGTCTCCCACTTCAGATCAGGATTACCCGATGCCGCTACAATGATGCCAGGAACCTGACCGGTGTTGGTACCGTTGAGGTCATATGCGCCGTTGCCCATGTCGTAGCGGTAAGTCGAGTACGAGGCGTAGAGGTTGCCAATTGCCGAGCTGCCGTTTTGGCCCCAGCTTACGCGCAGTTTCAGATCATTGAGTATCTTGTTTTCAGGGAAGAACGATTCCTGCGTCGGACGCCAGGCGACAGAAGCGGCGGGGAACACGCCCGAATTGTTGTTCTTGTCAAGACGCGAGGAAGCGTCGCGGCGCAGTGTGAACGATGCAAGGTAGCGGTCGGCATAGTTGTAATCGACCTTGCCGAATACAGAGAACAGCGACCACTGGCTCTTTCCGCCATTGTTGGTCTGAGTGCCTTCTCCGGAGTCGATATGCATGTAATCGTCATCCTCGAAAGCATAGTCTGTGCGCGCGGCGCCGACATTCTCAAAAGTATACTTGATAGCCTCGACACCGAACAGCACATTGAGATTGTGCACGTCGTTGAAGGTTTTGATATAGTTGGCTGTATTAGTCCACGTCCAGGTGTCGCCCTGCCCGTATTCGCGGGACATAGAGTTCATGTCGCTCGCTACTGTCTTGCGGTTGAGATTTTTGTTGAGATACTGCACGTGTTCGATACCAAGATTTGTCTTCAGAACCAGGCCGTCGATCGGGGTCACTGCCAGGAAAGCGTTACCGAAAATGCGCCACGACTGATTGGTGTTGTCGCGGCCATTGTAGAGTTGCTGTACGGGATTGGCGATATCAGATGAAATCAAATCCATCGGACGCGCCCAGTCTCCATCGAGACCTCTCACAGGAAGCGCGGGATGCTGGCGCATGGCAGTGTAAGGAATGCCACGGTCGTCGTTGGTGGAGAAGCCACGGTCGTTCCAGTTGGCTACCATCAGGTTTTCACCTACCATAACATACTTGTTGAAGTTATAGACCGAATTGACGCGGGCCGAGTAGCGACGGTAATAGGTCTCACGCATCATACCGTCCTGATTGATGTAATTGGCCGAGAACAGGAACGATCCGCGGTCACTCGAATTACTGATCGAGGCGGTCAGATTATTGGTCCAGGCCGCGTGATAGACTTCCTTCTGCCAGTCTGTGTCGGTGGTCGGGAAGTTTTCGTTACCGCCGATAAATTTCACGAGCTCGGGGTTGGCGCCATTACCATAAAGTATATGTGAAGGAGTCAGGCCCGAATTGAGATTGGCTTTCCAGTAAGCTTCACCCCATTGTTGTGCGTTGAGCATATCATAGCGCTTGCCGACTGTCTGCAGCGATGCTGCGTAGCTGACCGACACATTCATGCGGTCACCCTTTCCCTGACGGGTGGTGACTATGATAACACCGTTGGCGGCACGCGAGCCATAAATCGAAGCCGAGGCGGCATCTTTAAGGACCTGCATCGATTCGATGTCAGCCGGATTGAGCGATTTTATCTCATCAGTCGGAATTCCGTCGACGATATAGAGGGGATCATTACCGTTGACCGAAGCCATACCGCGAATACGGATCGCACCACCCCCGCCGGGAGCGGCGTCAGTCGTTACCGACACACCAGGCAGACGCCCCTGCATCGAGTTGATAATGCTGCCCGAGTTCTCGGAAATAGGCTGTTTCATATTCATCACGGAAACAGCGCCGGTGAGATCTGCTTTGCGCTGAGTAGTGTAACCGACGACAACGACCTCGTCAAGCGCCTGTGCGTCCTCGCTAAGGACCACACGCATATTGTCGGCCGCGGGCAAAGTCTGTTTCACATAGCCGATATATGAAACGGTAAGCATAGTACCGGCGGGGACAGAAATAACAAAATTGCCGTCAATGTCGGTAGTGACACCTTGGCCCGGGGCGTTTTCAGGTACGACCGACGCACCGATCAGCGGCTCGTCGTCGGCCAAACCCCACACGCTCCCGTGCACAGTGATGTTCTGTGCCTGCGCCACGACTGTCATCAGCAACAGCAGTAATGCACTTAGGATTGTTCTTTTCATGATTAGAATGGTGGTTATTAGGGTTATTCAAATTTTCTGCCGCAAATTTATACAATGTGTGCTTCTGAGGGTTATAATAAAGGTTGCAAACGCTATAAAAAATCAATCGTGCAACATTTGTTCAAAATATTGCACGATTTTTGATATAGACGCAGGATGTGCGGTTCAGCGACGCTGTACGAGCTGGTAGATGGCTACGGCTGTGGCTGCGGCCACATTGAGCGAATCGACGCCGTGGTGCATCGGGATGCGTGCCGTGTAGTCGGCCGAGGCGATGGCTGCGGCCGGGAGTCCGTCGCCCTCTGTCCCCATGATCATGGCAAGCCGCGGTTCGGCATTGAGCTGCGGATCGTCGATACCGACCGAGCGGTCGGTAAGCGCCAGCGCCACGGTGCGGAAACCGAGGGCATGCATGGCGGCGGTCACGTCGGTACCGATCCAGGTCCACGGCACCTGAAAGACCGTGCCCATCGACACACGTACCGAGCGACGGTTGAGCGGATCGCACGAATCCGGAGTCAGCAGCACGGCGTCGGCGCCGAGAGCGGCTGCCGAGCGGAAAATGGCGCCGATGTTGGTCGTGTCGGTTACGGCGTCGATCACCACTACACGCGATGCTCCGCGACAGACATCTTCGGGCAACGGCGGCTCTGGCCGGCGGAATGCGCAGAGTACCCCGCGCGTGAGCGTATACCCGGTGAGCGAAGCGAGGGTGGCGCGATCGCCTGTATATACAGGCATTTCGGGCCATCCGGCTATGATCTGTGCGGCATCGCCTGTGATATGCCGTTCCTCGCATAGCAGCGACAGTGGACGGTACCCGGCGCCCAGAGCCACGCGTATCACCTTGGGGCTTTCCGCTATGAATACGGCTTGCGACGGATCCAGGCGCGAACGCAGCTGCGCCTCCGTCAGCGAGCCGAACACGGCCACGCGGGGATCGTCGATCGAGTCAATATGGTATATCGGCATATGTGCGTCAGTCTTTTATACCGAGGCGACGGCGCAACTCCGATGGTGTCTCGCCGTAGGCCTCGCGATAACATTTGGTAAAGTATGCGGGTGTTGAGAAACCGGTCTCGTAGGCTATTTCGCCGACTGTGCGGTCGGTGGTCGACAGAAGTGTGCGGGCATGCCGCAGACGAAGGCGCCGCATCAGCTCCACCGGCGAGTAATTGGTGAGAGCCTTGATCTTGCGGTAAAACTGCGAGCGGCCCAGCCCCAGCTTCGAGGCGATGTTGTCGACGCTCAGATCCGGATCGCCCATCGACTCGTTGAAAATCTGTAAGAACCGGTTGAAGAATTCGTTGTCGAGATCGGCCGCGCCGCTTGCCGCCGTCTCAGTCGGAGCCGGTGAAGCCGAAGAGACGGCCGGAGACTCTGCACTCTGCGAACCCGCCCGGCCGAGATCGAAGATACGGCGGCGGTTAAGCAGCAGCGCCTCGATCCGCGCCACCAGCATTTCGGTGGAGAAAGGTTTCGAGATGTAGCCGTCGGCACCGCTTTCATAGCCTTCGATACGCTGGCTGTCGAGCGAGCACGCCGTCAGCATCAGCACCGGTATATGGCTTGTGGATATCTCTTCCTTGATTCTGCGGGTGAATTCGTAGCCGTCCATTTCAGGCATCATCACGTCGCAGACGATCAGATCGGGGACATATCTGGCTGCCAGTTTTAGGCCCAGACGCCCGTCGGCAGCCGAAATGATGCGGTAATGCGTCCCGAGTGTCTTTCCGAGCAGCAGCCGCATGTCGTCGTTGTCGTCGATGACGAGCACCAGCGGGCGGCTGTCGTCGTCGGCAACCATATCGGCCGACACGGCAGCCTCAACGGGTGCAAGCTCCTCGACCAGCTCGGCCGGAGCGGCACCCTGAAGGGCGCATTCCGCTTCGGGCTGCGCTGTCCGGTCCACATGAGTGACTGGAAGCATGACCGTGAACCGTGTGCCTTTGCCTACGCGGCTCTGCACGGCTATCGTGCCGCCGTGCATCTCTACGAAAGCTTTCGCCAGCGACAGGCCTATGCCAGAACCCTTGGGATGCACCTTGTCGACCTGGTAGAAGCGGTCGAATATCCTTGGAAGGTCCTCGTCGGATATGCCGCAACCTGTATCGTCGACCTGCAGCACAAGGCGCCCGTCGTCGACACGGAGATGGATGTGGACGACGCCGTTGGCAGGTGTATAGCGGAATGCATTGCTGACCAGGTTGAAGAATACGCGCTCGATCTTATCCACATCAACGGCGAGCACCGGACTCGGGGTGTGGTCGATGGACACGCGCAGATCGATGTCGCGGCGCATGGCCAGCGGCATGAACGAGCGGCTCCATTCACCCACGAGCGCTCCGAAATCCACTTCCGAGCGGTTCAGCTCGAGCTTTCCGTTCTCATAACGCCTGAAATCGAGTATCTCGTTGATCATGCGCTGGAGTATCTTGCAGTTTTTGGCGGCTATATGCACCATGACCTCCTGGTCGGGCGTAAGATTTCTCGCGCCGAGCAGTTCCTCTACCGGCGATATGATCAGCGACAGAGGCGTGCGCAGATCGTGTGAAACATTGGTAAAGAAAACGAGTTTCGACTGCGTTGCCTCGCTGAGCTGCCGGTTGAGGTCGCGCTCTACGTCGCGCTGCTTTTCGAGCACACGGTTCTTTTCCTCAAGTATGCGGCGGTGCCGCCGGTGCTGCCAGAATGAACGCAACACCAGAAAAAGCACTCCGATCAGCAGCACGATGACGACGATGGTCAGATAAAACATCATGGTCTGGGCCGAATGCCGCTCCCAGTATTCGTCGACCTGATTCTTAAGCGAGAGCATGCGGTCGCTTTCCTCACGCATCTGTTCGTCCTGCAATAGTATTATATCGGCGTTCGATCGGTCTACAGGCGACAGGGCCGGAATGATGGCAGTGGTGTCAAACGGCTCGCCGGCCAGGATCCTGAAGGCAGTCTGTATGATGCGCCGCCCTTCGGTCGGATAGAGGAATGTGGCGTCGATGACCGTGTCGGCCACGGCACGCAGCCCGATAGCCGGAGCGGCGTCCACGCCGATCACATGCGGTCTGAGGCCGCGCCTTCGCGCAACTTCGGAAGCTGCTATGGCCATGTTGTCGTTGTGGGCATAGATCAGGTCGACATCCTTATATATATCCAGTAGCGAATCCATCACGCGGGCCGCGTCATCGCGGTTCCAGTCGCAGTACTCCGACGCCACCACCGCTATGCCCGGATCAGCCGCGACGGCCTCGGCAAATCCGCGGTGCCGGTCGGCGGCCGGCGTCGATCCGCGCCTTCCTTTAAGCTCTATCACCTTAATATCTCCACCGCCGATGTGTCGCGCATATTTGGCGGCCTGACGCCCTATGCCGACGTTGTCGGCTCCCTGGAACGCCGTGTAATAGTCGCCGTCAATGTCTCGGTCGAACACAATCACCGGTATGCCGCGTTCGTACACTTCTTTTATGACAGGCGTGATAGCTGCCGCCTCGTTGGGTGCGGCTATGATGATGTCGAAGCCGTTGTCGGCAAAATATCTTATATCATCTATCTGCTTCGAGTTGCTGTCGTCGGCCGAGCGGATCTCGATGTCCGCGTCACCGTGAAACGACATCTCGAGCATCATCTCGAGGTTCATCTTCTGCCGCCAATTGTCTTCGCTGCACTGCGACACGCCTATGCGTATCCTCTCCTTCCCGCCGCACGCACACAAGGCCGTGAGCAGACAGATAAATATCACGCGGAGGATTGTTTTCATGGCTGTCAGGTTATGATTCACCGCAAAGTTAACAAGAATATTATGAATTTCACAGCATTTGGTTGCAATTTCTGGGCGATGAAACAAAAATAATAGCGAATGCTACATAAATTATATGGCCGCCTCTACGATTATTATTAGCTTTGCATCGACATAGAAAAACACTGACTAAGGTCACAAACAGTATTTAGGTTTTTTGATTTATCAAAGGGTCCCAAGGTAAGAACGACACACGGAAGAGTCCGTGACTTAGGTTTGCTCTTTTTCTGACTTAACAATCCGACATTAAATATATATTCATGAAAACATATCTTACCGCATCAATGGTCATGGCATGCTGTCTCACCGCGGGGTCACAGACGGCCCTGGCATCCGACGGCATCGAAATAAACCATCTCGGCATCAACAACACGATGGTGAGGATCAACGGCCCCGAACGCTATCTGATGCTCCCCATCCAGGACTCGAACGACGACGCGCGCATCGACATACTCGCCGACGGACAGACCGTGGGCGTGATATACGCACGTCTGGCCAAGTCCAAGACCGACTTCACCGTCCCGCTCGACCTCGAGCCATACCGTGGCCACAGGATAGTGCTCAATGTAGTCACTTCGCAGGGTCGAAACTCTGTGCGTGAGGCTTCGGGCGACGCGTGCTGGAAAGACATGACGCTCGCCGACACGGTCGACACATCCAACCGCGAGGACCTTCGGCCGCTCTATCACCACACTCCGGCATATGGCTGGATGAATGATCCCAACGGCATGTTCTACAAGGACGGTGTCTGGCATCTCTACTATCAGTGGAACCCCTACGGATCAAAATGGCAGAACATGACCTGGGGCCACTCTACATCGACCGATCTCATCAACTGGGAACACCACGGCATAGCCATTGCCCCCGACGGACTCGGCACGATATTCAGCGGCAGTGCCGCAACCGACACGGCCGGATCGATGGGTCTCGGCCGCGATGCGGTCGTAGCGATGTACACGTCGGCAGCCGAGACTCAGCGCCAGAGCCTTGCCACGAGTACCGACGGCGGCTACACGTTCACAAAATACGCCGGCAATCCCGTACTGACACTCGAATCCGAAGCCCGCGACCCTAAGATATTCTACCACGCACCCTCCGGGAAGTGGATCATGGCCCTGGCTCACGCTCTCGACAAGGAAATGCTGTTCTTCGGCTCAAAAGACCTCCGCGACTGGCAGCTGCTCAGCTCTTTCGGCAAGGGCATCGGCGCACAGGACGGCGTGTGGGAATGCCCCGACCTGTTTGAACTCACCGCCGACGACGGCACCTCGAAATGGGTACTGCTGTGCAACATCAATCCCGGAGGACCATTCGGCGGAAGCGCCACGCAGTATTTCGTGGGTGACTTCGACGGCACGCGCTTTACAGCCGACACCGACACTGCCGGAAACGTATCCACCCGCTGGCTCGACTACGGAAAGGACCACTATGCCACCGTCACATGGAGCGACGCGCCCGACGGACGCCGCGTGGCCATCGGCTGGATGAGCAACTGGCAGTACGCGGCCGAAGTCCCCACCATGCAGTTCCGCAGCGCCAATACCCTGCCGCGCGACCTCAGGCTTTTCGCCGATGCCGACGGCTCCTGGCACGTGGCATCCGCGCCATCGCCCGAAGCAAAGGCGCTCGCCGGACGTCCCACGGTGCGGAACGCTTCGTTCGGCCTATCCCGCCGTGGGCGCGCTTTCGCGCTGCCAGAGGCCAACGGCGGTATCTGCACCGTGTCGCTCGACCTCGAGCCGCGCGATTCGCAGCCCATTACCATCACTCTCTCCAACAGGACCGGCGAAAGCGTCGTCATGACATACGATCCGGCCGACGCTACATTCACCATGGACCGTACCAGGAGCGGAATCACGGATTTCTCGCAGGACTTTCCCGCCGTCACCGCAGCACCGACATTCAACCGCGGCGGCCGGCTGCATCTCGACCTATACATCGACCGCTCGAGCATCGAGGCATTCGGCGATGACGGACGGTTCGTCATGACCAACCTCGTATTCCCCGAATCGCCCTACACCACGCTCAGCGTCTGCGGCAGCAAAGGCCGCGTCTCGGCCCTGAACATATGCCCTATCGAACTCAAACACTAAACGCCTAACCTTTCACTGAAAATGGACAATACAAAGACAATGACCGGCACGGGCAAGAGCGCCCTGCTTCAGATCATTCCCGTGATGTTCTGCTTCTTCGCCATGGGTTTCGTCGATCTGGTCGGCACGGCTTCCAACTACGTGCAGAAAGATCTCGGACTCACCGACTCGCAGGCCAACCTCTTTCCCTCGCTGGTATTCTTCTGGTTTCTGATATTCTCCGTGCCCACCGGCATGCTGATGAACAGGATCGGCCGCAAGCACACTGTGCTCATATCGCTGGCCGTCACGGCTGTCTCGCTCGTCATCCCCATCATCGACGACACTTATTGGTTCATGCTCGCGGCATTCTCGCTGCTGGGTATCGGCAATGCCATCATGCAGACATCGCTCAACCCCCTGGTGACCAATCTCATTTCGGGCGACAAACTGGCCTCGACACTCACATTCGGACAGTTCGTCAAGGCCATAGCCTCGTTTCTGGCACCGGTCATCGCGGCATGGGGCGCCACTACCCTCGCACCGACATTCGGGCTCTCGTGGCGCATTCTGTTCCTGATCTACGCCGCAGTGTCGCTGCTGTCGATCGCCATACTCGGCGCCACTCCCATTGAAGAGGAACGCCCCGACAAGGCTTCCGGCATAGGCGAATGCCTGCGCCTGCTCGGGCGCCCGTTCATCCTGCTCTGCTTCCTTGGCATCATGTGCCATGTCGGCATCGACGTCGGCACCAACACCACAGCTCCAAAGATCATCATGGAGCGCCTGCAGCTGCCACTCGAGGAAGCCGGCTTCGCCACCGGCATCTATTTCATATTCCGTACGGCCGGCTGCTTCCTGGGAGCGTTCATTCTGCGCATGCTCGCATCGCGCACCTTCTTCGGCATCAGCGTGCTGATGATGCTCGCCGGCATGGCCATACTCTATTTCGGCCACGATCTCACGCTGCTCTACACGGGCATCGCACTGGTAGGATTCGGCAACTCCAACGTCTTTTCCATTATATTCTCTCAGGCTCTTCTCGCATCGCCCGGTGAAAAGAACGAGGTATCGGGACTCATGATCATGGGCCTCTTCGGAGGCACTGTCTTCCCGCTCGCAATGGGCTACGCCGCCGATGCCGTCGGGCAGCACGGTGCAGTGGCGGTGATGGCTGCCGGGGTCGCCTACCTCATCTACTATACACTCATAATCAAGAAATAACCACCTCCCTAAAACCAAAAGCAACACCACAATGGAAAACATCGTAGTCGGCATGGGCGAAGCACTCTGGGACGTGCTGCCCGAAGGCAAAAAAATAGGCGGCGCTCCCGCCAACTTCGCTTACCACGTCAGTCAGTTCGGGCTACCATCGGCCGTGGTCAGCGCCGTCGGCAAGGACACCCTCGGCGATGAGATCATCGAGAACTTCACCTCCAAGGGTCTCAACCACCTCATAGCCACAGTACCCTACCCCACAGGCACCGTACAGGTCGAGATCGACCAGGCCGGCATTCCCCAGTACGACATCAAGGAAAACGTCGCGTGGGACAACATCCCCTATACCGCCATGCTCGAAAATCTCGCCCAGCGCACCAAGGCCGTCTGCTTCGGCTCCCTGGCCCAGCGCAACATCGTATCGCGCAAGACCATCAACCTCTTCCTCGACGCCATGCCTCAGGACTCCGACACACTCGTGGTCTTCGACGTCAACCTCCGCCAGGGATTCTACAACAAGGAAATTCTCTGCAATTCAATGAGCCGCTGCAATATCCTTAAGATCAACGACGAGGAGCTTGTCACAGTAAGCCGCATGTTCGGCTATCCCGGCATCGATCTTCAGGACAAATGCTGGATTCTGCTGGGCAAATACAACCTCAAGATGCTGATACTCACCTGCGGCATCAACGGCAGCTACGTGTTCACTCCCGGAAATGTATCGTTTCAGCCTACGCCTCGTGTCGAAGTCGCCGATACCGTAGGCGCCGGCGACTCCTTCACCGCCGCATTCATCGCATCCGTCCTGCGCGGTAAATCAGTCGCCGAAGCACACCGCAAGGCCGTCGAGACCTCCGCGTTCGTCTGCACCAGAAAGGGTGCCATGCCGGTCCTGCCGCCAGAACTGACCGCATAATCCTTAAATAATCTTAAATCCTTGAATTCCTTCACCGGAAAAAGCCTGCAAAGTGTTATCTTTGCAGGCTTTTAAACATCAACCGAAACGGGGCTGACTGGTTTTGACAGCGTGTAGAGGTGGTGTGTAAGCGTGCAGAGCAATGGTGGTCAGCCTCTTTAATCCTGACATCGAACAATTTAATTGGCGAAAACAACCTCGCTCTCGCTGCTTGATTGAAGTATAGTAGATCAGCTTAATCCCCGCGACAGTCGCAGGGACGAGACATCGCCCGACAGCCCCTGTCCCCTGGCTTGTCGATCCGGCGGTGTAATATCTGGGGAATAGGACAGCGACAGCCTCGGGCCGCAGTCCGAAATCTTAGAGGATAAGGTCACGGTTGGTCGTCTTCGGCCTGCCGCGACACGAAAACCAACCGAAGAATACGCACGTAGAAAGCACATTAGTTCCGCGTTTGGACGAGGGTTCAAGCCCCTCCAGCTCCACAAAATACCTCGGTGACGCCGCACGTCCCTGAGGTATTTTCGTATACAGGCGTGAGGAGGACTTGTACCGGGATACACAGACAGCGCCCCGGGAAACGAAAGATCCAGGGGCGCAGGCGTATCAGCGGATCGACCGCTTATCAGTACTTATAAACGAATTTCCTGCCGTTGCGGATATAGAGCGTGCCGGGCACGGGATTCGTCACGCGCCGCCCGTAAATGTCGTAGATGGCTCCGTCCTGAGAAGCCTCAGTTGCGGCTACATCAGCTACGCCTGTGCTGCCCGTGCGGTCGATGCGGATACGCAGCGGACCGTCCGTTGCCGCGGGCAGCTTGGTCATGTCAAGGTATGCCTTGTTGGCCGTCAGCTCCGAAGCCGAGCCGTCGGCCTGCGGAGCAAGGCGGTAGAATCCGAGTTCGCCCGCGCTGTTGCATGAGAAGACCCTCATGGTAGCTTCGTCGAACTTCGTATGTCCGTTTCCATTCTTATCTGTATACAATTGGAAAGAACCGGCAAGCAGATTGCCTTCGAGCGCGGGATAATCGGCGTTGAAATCGAGCGGCATCAGGCGGTTCTGACGTGAACGCGTACCCTGACACTTGAGCAGAACCGGAGAGTAAGCCGGAACGATGCCCGATTCGATCTCCACAAGCTGAATGTAGTTTACCCCGCCGGCTGCGACAACACCCTTGGCATAGTACGCCTCCACGCCGTCGCGGCATTCATACGGGAAGCCGGTGTACATCGATGTCCAGTACCCGCCGTCGTATGCCATCGACTCGTCGGCAACTGCGCCGAACCAGAATTCGTCGAAATGTTCCTCATCAATCGGCTGGATCGCCATCCACGAATACGGATCGTCTGTCTTGCATCTTCCCAACAGCGGGGAGCAATACATCCAATGCCCGTCATTCACACCGTCGCCGTCCCTGTCCTCGTCGCTTTCCCGATGAGTCATCTTAAATCCGCCACCAAAAAGGTTCCCAAACAGTATGTAATAACCGGGAGTGGTCGCCTGTGCCGGCTGAATCGAAAATGTACGCTTAGTCATCGAGTAAGTATCTGTTCCCTGTCCATAGCACTTCACCTTTGACAAAGCATCCTTGCCGGGAGCCGCATTGAGATTCAGACTGGATCCCTCGATATAGATAACGGCCGAAGCGAGGCCTTCGACATCAATCCGCGGATCATCGTCCGAACCGTTCCATTTCTTATTTGCGAAATCCGCCTCGACCAGATCGTCTGGGCAGCTCCAGTGGAGCAGTCCGTCAAGAAAATTATTTGACAACAGTTCTACCTTATATTCATAATTGCCGACAATGTTGAGCACGCGGTTGAAGATATTGCGCACGCGGAAGTAGCCCGATGCTTTCAGCCCGTTCTTGTCGCGGAATACGGCCTCGATGTCCATGTCCTTCTCTACCACAAAGGTATAAGTCATGTCATGGGAAAGGAAGTTGCCTTCATTGTCACGCCAGCCTACGAACTCGGTCATCATATTGCGGCAGTTGTAGGTCGGCACTTTAGTCAGCGTCGCGGTAAGCGTGACCACATCGCCGATCTTATTGTCGGTCTTGTCGATGGTAGCCGTGCCTACATATTCTGACATGTTCTGTGTGACCGCGACCGCTGCCGGACGGGTCGTGTCCTGGGCCATGACGCCGGCATGCATCGACAGAAGCGCCGCCGTAATTATCAATAATCCGTTTTTCATATATTTCTTATAGATATGTACTGAGATAATCCCCGACATACCGGGATGCGGCAGCCCGGAATTATCTCAGTACAGATAAGATGTGTGTACGGCGGTTACTTCACCAGTATTTTTTTACCGTTCAGAATATAGATGTGGCCGGGAAGCACATCTGCGGCGCGGCGTCCCTGAAGGTCGTAGATTACGTCGGGCTGCATTTCGCCGGTCTTGATGTCCGTGACTCCGCTGGGTATATTCGGCATTTCGTCGGCCGGAGCGTCAAGGCTGATGCCGCCTGTCTTGCTCTCGACATTTTCACTGACCAGGAACGCGTGGTTGGCGGGAATGGACGCGGCTTTGGTAAACCAGGGGGTGCGCATCTCCTGCTCGGTAGCCGCTGATTTCTGGCCTTCGCGGGTCGTGAGGGTATATACGGAATTTGCCGAGAGGTCAGCGTCGATGTTCCACAGATTTCTCAGCGCGGTCTCATTTGCGGGAGTGCTGAACAGCACCGCATATGCGGCGGCATTACCCTGTGCGACAGCCACGCGGCGCGGAGCGTGCTGCACGGCTACCTCGTCGTCCGAAACCTCGAAACCGTCGGGACGGTCTTCCGTGTCGCTGGTTTCGGGATTATAGTCACTCTCCTGCGGTTCATAGATCACGCGCACTATGTTGTCGCTCAGCGTGGTGGTCTTCGTCTCGATGAGCACGGGGGTGCGGCGTGCGACTTTTTCGAGTTCCTGGTCTACGGTCACATAATGGATTTCGCCAAGATTCTCGAGTGTCGTGCTGTTTACGGCCAGCGAGGCATTGTCACCGAACGAAAGGAATGTCATGTTGTCGGGATTGACAGCTTCGAACGGGAAGTCGACATACAGGGCAAGCAGGTGACCGTCGGCCGTCTCGGGCTTGTTCACGCGATGACCGACAGGATCTATGGCGAAATAATTGTCGGTCACATCCATCGGAATGACATTCCAGATAGCGGCATCACCGGCGGCAAGAGCCTGCTCCGGAGCAAGAAGACCGAAGTGCTGCGAATTGTCGCTCACTGTGCCAACAGTGCTGTAGGTGTTGACACCGTCGGTGAAGCGTCCGTTGGTAAGGTATAGCTTCTGGCCTTCCTGTATGCTGGGTATATATTTCAGGAAGCCCTGCATGATGGCATGGCGCTGCATCTCCGTAGCGAAAGCCTTGAAATTGATGCCCAGTATCTCGGCATCAGGGGCCTTGGCCGGATCGAGGAAACGCTCGATGTACATCTTCAGCCAGTTGTAGAGAACCTCATGGTCGGCGAATATCTGCTCGTAAGTCAGGACATAGTTGCCCGTCTCCGCATCGAGGCAGTCATGATACTTGACATCTATGTCGTAACCCCACGACTTCCACATCGCGGCTTCGCTGCCGCTGATGAACTGGCCTGTGCCGAGACCCTCCTTGTTAGCCATATAGCGGCGCATGCACTCGAAGCCGAGTTCGAACGACTTTTTGTTCTGTTCGTTGGCCAGATAGAATTCGCTTACCGACGTACAGTCGATCCATTTGAAGAAAAGACGATACTGCCCGTCGGCCACCGGTTCAAGGTAGGCGTGCAGATCGATGTTGGCCGAAACTTCATTGTTGAAGCGTATGGCGAATTCCTCGAGTGTCTCGTTGCCGGCATATTTGTCTCTGATCTCCTGCGGCAGACCCGAAATTTCCTGGTCGAGCCGCGAAGCGACAACCTGGAAAAGAGCCTGCACGATGATACGACCCGACGCGATATAGCCCAGCTCGCGGGCCTTGCGCTGCAGAGTATATGCAGCCGCCTCGAAGTCACTGGTATCGATGTCGGAGGCAAGTTCCATAAGCGCCGACATGTAGTCGGCCTGCGGAGCGCCGAACACCTCGATACCCTGCGAGCTCAGATTACCGATTTTGTAGCGGGCCACTTCGCCGTTATGTTTCTCGGGGAAAGCGCGGAGGCGCATCACGGTTCCGGCGCTGGTCAGTGCCGCATCCTTCGTCACGTCGGGTGCGGTTGTGAAAGGTCCGCGGACTTCTACATATCCGCTGTTGTCGGCCGTTCCGAGAGCGCTCTGCACACGGAAGTAGCCTTCGATGGCTTCCTGGGAAGTGCCGGCGAACGAGACGCCGCAAACCAGGGCCGAGACACTTAGACAACGTAATAATTTCTGTTTCATAGTTGTTGGATTTATATAGATTTAGTTACTCTTCAGAACCTGAAGCGGATTAGTTCCAGACAGTCACCTTGCCGTTGACAATATAGATACCCCCGGCAACCGGACGAACAATACGGCGCCCCTCGAGATCATAGACCGCCGAATTCTCTGCATTGTCAGATACTGCACCGGCCTCGATGTCATCGATACCGCTGCTTGCACTGCCGCCGAAACGGAGTCCGAACGACGCGGCTTTCATACCGCCCGGCAGAACACTCATGTCAAGGTATGCCTTGTTGGCCTTCAGCTCCGCAGGCATGCCATCCTCACCGCCGGCGAGCTTATAGAATCCTAATTCACCTTTGGAATTCACGCCGAACACACGCATCGACGATTCGTCAAACGTCCGCCGGCCGTTACCCTCTCTATCGGTATAAAGCTGGTATGTGCCTCTGAGCATGTTACCTTCGAGTGCCGGCACACTGTTCACGGCCGGGTCGAGCGGCAGCAGACGGTTTTCCCTTGACTGAAGGCTGTTGCATCGAAGCAGCACGGCCTCTCCGCCCGGAACTCGTCCGTCGGCTATTTCGGTCAGACAGGCATACGCTTCGCCGTCGCCCGTCATCACTTCTTTCACATAATAAGCTCTGACGCCGTCGCGGCATTCATACGGAAAAGCGGTAAACATCGTGGTCCAGTAGCTTCCGTCAAACAGCATCGATCCGTCGGGCGCCGCTCCGAACCAGAAACTATCCATATGTTCTTCATCGACCGGCTGGAAAGCCATGGCCGAATATACATCCGTATCTCCGAACGACGATATATTTATGATCGCATTGCCGCCCTCACGGACAACCGTCTTGAAGCCTGCGCCGCTCAGCGAAGAGGACCTTACGCCATAGTAACCGCAGAAGTTATCGGACATGGGGACAATATCAAGAGTCTGGCCGGTGACCGTACGCGTATCGATACCCTGCGATGCGAGCGATACCTTGGTGCACTGCGAGTCGTCCGAAACACCTTCGGCGATGTAGAAAATAGTACCGGGCGAAGCTTCCGGACAGAGTGGATCCACAGCATCGGAGCCGCTCCACTCGTTATTTCCCGCGCCGGTCCAGAATTCGCTGTAATCGTGATCGAGCGGAAGGGCCCAGCGCAGCAGTGTCTGCGGCACATCGGTCGCGCCTGAGATCGTCTGTCTGAAACCGCCTTCGAGTGTCAGTACCCTGTTCCATACGTTGCGGATCCGATAGAATTTACCTTGTTGCGGCACTTCGCCAAGAGTGCGGTAGACGGCCTTGAGCGTCATTTCCTTCTCGACCTCGAACGTGAACACCTCATCGGACGACAGCACATTGCCGTCTCCGTCCTCCCAATGGGAGAATTCAGTCATCATGTTCAGGTTCCCGGCCGTTCCCGGCGTCGCGATACGCCTCATGGTGCTGGTGGCAGTCACCCGGTCTCCGATTTGCGGAGCCTCCGGATCGAGAGTCACTACTCCCGCCGGAATATTGGTCTCGACCGTGACGGCGTTTTCAGCCACAAAATAAGCCGTCACCGAGCATGATATGCCGTCGCCGCTGCCGGTATCCTTAGTGTAATGCTCCCATGTGAACTCGTAGTTTGGCTCAGTTGTGTTGATAGGCACGCTCGATGATCCGCCCTCCCATCTTACGAACTTGTATCCGGGCTTCGCTTTCGCATACAGATAGTAACGCTGTACTCCTTTTGTACCGGCGCCTGGCGAAGCATACGACGCTCTGACTTCCGCGCCGTATTCCTCGTCAGCCGGATCAGCCGGCTTGGTATGCGTGTAAGTTATAACCAGATACTTTGTTGTCGCATGTGTGATGCAGACCTCGCCCGCATCGGGATTGTCCGATCTAACGACAACTGTTGAACGAAAATTGGCACCTGTGGCACAAAATGCCGCGCCGGCTATGAGGGCAACTGCTGCCGCCAAGCGCAAATGGGGGGGGGTAAATGCCTGATTTTAAGGGTATTACCATAGCAATTGAAATTATTTGGTTATAGTTTCTGAATTTGCTGAAATATCCAGGAGCAGGATCTCCTAACGTTTTCTGAATCGGTATTTTAGATTTGCGTGCAAAGTTAAGCAAAAAAATTAAAAATACACTTAACTATTTGTAAATTTTTAAATTCGGTATTAAAATATCTTTCCGGACTAAAGCAGGGTCATGCCCCGGGCGCCGTCACAGGCCCTTGCACTTGCCCACGGGAGGTTCCGTGAGTGTGATCCGCACTACCGTGGTGGCGTCCAGACTCCGGGCCACCGCCTCGTCGAAATGATCCATGTACCGGGGCAGAAACCGCTCGCAAAGCAGTCTTAACGCATGAATCTTTTCATCATCGTCGCTGACCCTCTCGGCCGTACCGACTGCAATTGCCGAATGATAATGCTCGGTAAAGTTGTTCTTCTCTTCCTCGTACTTCGGCGTGCACTTGCTCACTGCCGACAGACTGACCGCCGGATTGGCATCAAGGCAGTCGATCTTCTCGCCTTCACAGGCGCAATGAAAGTAAAAGACACGGTCGCCGTCGCGGACCAACGACAGCGGCAGCCCGTACGGCGTTCCGTCGGGTCTCGTCATGCTGACAGTGACATACGGCGCCCTGTCAAACACTTCCAGCGCCCACTCCGCATCCCTACGCCTGCCGGCTTTTCTCATCGCTCTCATCTCTTATACATTAATATATGGTGATTAGGACAATATACTGAACAGACATATGTGAAATCCTGTCGGGCGCCCTTTCAGGCTGCACTTCAGCCGATCCGGGCCTTTATCGCAGCCACCATCTCCGGTGCGTCCTTGCAGCCGAGCATATATTTGCGACCGTCTTTCAGCGTCACAAGAAAACAGTCGGACGCGTTGCCGTAATAGGCGAAATATTTGCCCAGATCGCGTTCGCGGAACCAGCCGTACCATCCGAACCAGCCTCCGCTCCCGCAGATGCGCCTGGCACCCATGGTCGGCGGACACAGCCTCACATCCGAAATCTCCGACAGCGGAATACTCTTGATCCTGAGTGAGCGGTTGACGTTCAGATTCCTGTCGTCGACCGACACCGACAGCGGCATATACAGCAGCGTCGACAGGAACAAGGCGACGATCAGCACCGCAAGCGTCCACACGGCCCACCGGTTGTCGGGCTGTTTCAGCGCGTAGACGAATATGCCGCACATCAGCGCTGTGGAAAGCGACGAAATAATCCAGCAGTAACTGCTCAGTTCAACTCGTTTTTTCATTTTATCATATAAATTATATTGATAATGCAGAGATTCTCTTTCGGGTCTGGCGCAATGCGCTTTTCAGCCCGGGCGAAAGCGGCTGCATCGACATCATGTCGAGATGCTCTGACAGCTCGCCAAGCAGTTCGGGATAATGCCGACACATTCTGAACGCAGCATATATCGAAAAACATCTGATCGCGTACGGCTCATGCTCGGAATTGATCTTCGAAAGGCAGAAATCCACGAAGTCGGTCCGCAGATTTTCCGGATCGTATTCCTGCTCTCTGAGCAGATGAAATAGCAGGCGACGCTTCGCCGTGTCGGTCTCGGCGAGGACCATGTCAATCATAGCGTCCTGCAGCGAGGCCAGCCATGCGCCTTCCGACTCCGGCAGATGGGTCATGACCCACAAGGCGTTGACGGAGGTCCGGCGGTCGGATGAATGAGCAAGCTCCCACAGACGGGTCCGGTTGGACTCGTCTGCGGCAGCCCACAGAGCCGTCCGGCGCACTTCCTGCATATTTATCCTCTCCGAGAGCAACGCGCGCTATTATTTCTTAAGTGATAGCCCGTCATGAAAGGCAGCGCCTACACGCTTGTCCAGAGCTATGTAACCGTTGTGCACGGGATCGAAGGTGATAAGCCGCATCTTCTCCACGTCCGGACGGCCGTCCTCGGCCAGGAAGCGCTCGTCGCACACTATATTGACTATTTCGGCCACCATGTAGAAGCCCGTGTCAGATTCATGGATCTTCTCTTTCATGCGGCATTCGAGCGTCATCGGAAAGCAGTCGAATACAGGAGCGTCGACATTCGCGGCCCTGACGGACTTCCAGCCTGTCGCATCCATCTTGTCGGGCTGCTTGCGGGCGCTCACCACCCCTACGTAGTCGGCGGCTGTCATCGTATCCTCTGTGGCGAATGCCACGGTAAAGTCTCCGCAGCGGACAAGGTTGTCGGTCGTGGCATGCGAGCCGAGCGATATCGCCAGTTCGTGATAGTCCCACTGTCCGCCCCAGGCGGCATTCATGGCATTCGGTGTGCCGTCGGCATTATACGTGCCGATTATCAGTACGGGCTGCGGCAGAACCCATGCCTGCGGTTTAAAACTTTTCATAGCAGTGATTCAAAATATTTTTCATCCGCAAAGATAGCCGAAATCATTGAATCAGCCAAAAATGAATCAAAGTTCTACAGTCTGCGGAATCAGATTGGGATCATGAGTCGCCCACGATGCCGCGCAGCCCTGTCCCAGGCTCATCTCACGTATCCACTGCAGCGACCGGCGCAGCTCCGACTTGTCGGAATACGGTCCCGGCAGTATCATTTCCTGCCATGAACGCGACGAATATCCTCCGTCGGCAAACATCAGCACGTAACGGTCGCCACGGCTTACGAGCATGGCACACAGCCCCGCGGTATGGCCGGCTATGTCGACCAACTGCACCGACCCGTCATCGAAAAGGTCGTATGACCTCCCGAAGGGGCCGATGCCTGTGTCGGCATAGTCGAATGCCTGCAGCGGCAGCCCCTCCCACAGGCGGGGATAGTAGCGCACCCTGTTTTTCAGCTTTGCCGCTGCCGTCAGTTCAGGCCGCGACACCAGCAGGTTTTTAGCCGACGCTACATCTCGCAGGCCCGACACATGGTCTACGTCAAGATGCGACAACACCACATAATCGAGGTCGGCCGGAGTGTACCCGAACCGCAGCAGCTGTTCGGCTGCGGATTCTCCCGCAGGAAGCCGGCCGAGACTCACCCGCGCCAGCACCGGCCCCATCTGAGCCGACTGGGCCTTGAGATCAGTCCCACCTTCGGGAGCGATAGCCCTGCTCCAGCCCGTATCGAAAAGGACAAGCCCCTTGGGATGCTCTATCAGATATGCCGATACGGGTATCCACGAAAAACTCTTGCGCGGAGCGAAAATTCCCTAGGCCCGCACCATGCTGGCATTGCCGTAGGGCACTCCCTGACTCACATATACGCTGCCGGTATGCAGCAGATTAATCTTGATATGCTCTTTCATATATACTTGAATTTATTCGGTTGATGATTTCACTACGGTCACGTCATCCGCTTATAGTCGGAGTCTTGTGCAGAAATTCGTCACTGCCCGCCTGCGCCGCCACAAACCGGCCCATATCCGCTGCCGCGACGGTGAATTTCAGTCCTCGCCCGTCGAGCGACGCCACTACAGTGCCTTTGGCCGGCAAATCCTTTACCGTCGTCAGACGCACTATGGTCCAGTCGAGGCCGCTGTCGCGGATCTCCGGCTCCATCCGGTTCTTGTCATCGATAATGGGGACAAACCATTTCTGGAATACCGGCAGAATGAACTTGCGGTAGATCCAGGGCAGATACGCCCGGCTGTCGCCTGCACCTATCGCACTGACAGCTATAAGCCGCCGCACGCCAGTCTCCTTCATGGCCTGCATGATCAGGCGGTTGGTGTCGGACACGAATGTAGTCGGGCGGCCGTCGCCCCGCCCGCCGATGCCGAGCGACTGTATCACGGCATCCTGGCCGCGTATTATCCGGCAGAGTGTCGGCAGATCGTCCACACGGCCCTCGATCACGTGCAGCCGGTCGTCTCTCTCCTTCACTTTTGAGGCCTCCCGCGTCAGCACGGTCACTTCATTGCCAGCCGCCAGAGCCGCCTCTGTTATTGCCCGGCCTACGATACCGGTAGCTCCAAAAATTACAATTTTCATATCTTATGGTTTAATCTGTTGCGGTAATCGGTCGGGCTCTCTCCCTGGCGGTGTCTGAAATAGCGGCTGAACGACGACTGGTCGCGGAAACCCGTCATACGGCACACCTCCTTGATGCTCAGTTCGGGATTTTCGAGATATTTCCTGGCGAAGATCATCGTCACGTCGCTGATCCACTCCGAGGCCATGCGCCCGCTCTGCTCACGGATGATCCTCGCAAAGTGAAATACCGACAGATGCTGGCGCGCCGCATAGTAACTTACCGTCCGGTGTACATTGTACTCGGCATACAGCGCTAAAAGGAAACTGTTGAACACCGCCTCTCCGCGGCTTTCAGGCTCCTCCTCGCACCTGGCGCCCGCAAAATAGGCGTGGCACACCTTAAGGCAGATCGTCTGCCGCAGATGCTCCCGGTATGAGGCCCCTATCTTAGCCGCAAAGTCTCCGCCGCTATCTTCGGCGACAGGCGCCCTCCCGGCAAGGCGGCAAAGCGCCTAAATCTCCCGGGCATCCGTCTCGGAAATCCTCACCACGGGGTTCTTCCGCATCATGATCCTCTTACGGACCGGAATCCGGCTCACCACTCCGTAAAACACCTCCACGCTGTCCTCGTCGGCTACGCCTTCCAGATCGGGACTGCGCCACGCGACGTGGACACCGATATTCGGCGCGAACACACACAGATCGCCGGGGGCGAGACTGTAGCTTTGCTCCCCCGACATGAGCCGCGCGTGCCCGCGGAGGCACAGAAAAAAACCGTAGCCGGCCGCCGACTTACGGAAATCGACGAAGTCGCTCTGCGAAGCAGAGTCATCGACGAAGTCGCTCTGCATAGCAGAGTCATCGACGAAGTCGCTCTGCATAGCAGAGAACTCATCCCCGTCCGGAAAGCCGCATGCCCTAAAATTCTGAGTTGGTGTTTGCTGCATATCTTTCAGTTGGCTCCACAAATGTAAACATTCCAACAGAAATATCGCACATACGGTTCAGTCAAAAACAACCCGGTGTGCTATATTGCACACACAATGGCAAATTCCGCACACATTCGCCGGCGGCGCTTACGACTCACCGTCCGCCGCCGAGCGCATGATACAGCTTCACGACCCCCTGCAGTCTGTCGAAAGTCTGCTGCGCGGCGGTCAGCTGCGCCGACAATAGGGTCTGCTGCGCCGTGAGCACCTCGAGATAGCTGCCGCTGTCGCTGTATGTCATGAGCAGCCGCGTGCACCTCACGGCCTCCTCAAGCTCTTCGATGCGCGACGCGCTCACCCGGAGCCGCTCGCCGGCCGTCTGCCACTGCGTCAGTGCGTCGTTCACATCCGCTCCGGCCTCGAGCAGTTTCTGTCGGAATGTGATCAACGCCTCCTGCTGCCGCGCGCGTGCTATCTCCAGATTAGCCTTGTTGCGCCCGCGGTTGAAAAGTGGCTGCACCAGCGAGCCTACGGCACTGAGCAACAGTTCTCCGGGGTTGACTATAGCCGCACCGCTGCTGTTGGTCCATCCGGCCGCGCCGCTCAGCGTAAGCGACGGATAGAACGCCGCACGCGCCACATTGGTGGCGTAGAACGCCGCCTGCAGGGCATACTCGGCCTGCCTTACGTCGGGCCTGTTGTCGAGCATCTGCAGAGGCACGCCCACGGCCAGAGTGTCCGGGGACGTCTGCTCCATAAGGTCGCCGCGCTCGATATGTCCGGGTACACGGCCCAGCACCATGCAGAGCGAGTTCTCCGTCGCCCGTATCTGCTGCGTCAGCTTGAGGATGGTATTCTCCACCTCCATGCGGCTCGCACGCGCCTGCGCCACCGCCGCGGCATTCGACTCGCCGGCCTCCTTGCGCGCGCCAAGCGTGCGTATGATATCGTCCCAGGCTCCGAGCGACCGGCGCGATATGTCGATCTGGCTGTCGAGCGCCAGCAGACTGTAATAGCTGTTGGCGACAGTGGCCACCAACTGCGCGGACACAGCCTGCCTGTAACACCGTTCCTGCATCAGCGCGGCTTCGGCGCCCCGCTTCTGGGCGGTGATGCGACCTGTTATGTCGGGTTCCCACTCCGCCGACAGCCCCAGCGAGTACGTTCCCGGCGCCCCGTCGGAGCCGTAACGGGCCGCCGTCCCCTGTCCGTTGAACGATACCGACGGCAGATAGGCCATGCGGCCGGCCTTCAGCGTCGCCTCGGCCTCGGCGACCCGGAGCTGAGCCACGGCAAGGTCCGCATTGTTGGCCATTGCACTGTCGATCAGAGCCTGAAGATAGCTGTCTGTGAAAAATTCATGCCACGGCACGGACGCTATCGTGGCCGTGTCGCCGGTCACGACGCTGTCGCCGAAGAGACCTTCCGGAGCCGACACTTCCGCCGGCCGTTCATATGTCCTGAATGTCGTGCACCCGGCCGACACGGCGCACAAAGCTACTATTACGGGGATGTGTTTCATTTCGATTTCTTCTTGATTTCTTCTTTCTCAGCTTCTATCTGAAGGTCGGGCAGACACCCGTCGCCGAACTGCACCGGCCTGATTTTTTCCTGAAGTGTCTGGAACACTATAAACATAGCCGGCACGAAGAACAGCAGTGCCAGTGCTCCCACGAGCAGTCCGCCGATAACGCCGGCGCCGAGCGAGCTGTTGCCGTTGGCACCCGCGCCGGAGGCGAACATCAGCGGGAGCAGTCCGAAAATCATGGCCAGCACAGTCATCAGAATGGGACGGAAGCGCGCCCTTGACGCTCCTACAGCCGACTGTATGAGCGACATGCCCGCCCGGCGGCGGTCCACGGCATAGCCCGTGACCAGAATAGCTGTCTTCGCAAGCAGGCCTATGAGCATGATCAGGCCCGTCTGAAGATATATATTGTTCTCAAGCCCCATGATACGTGCGAACAGGAAACTGCCCATCAGTCCGAACGGCACCGAAAGCAACACCGAGAACGGTATCAGGAAGCTTTCGTAGAGTCCGCATAGGATCAGGTACACGAACACGAAGCAGAAAAGGAAGATCAGCACCGTGTTGTCCGACGTCTCGCTTTCCTCGCGCGACAGGCCCGAGAATTCATAGCCGTAACCCTTGGGAAGCACCTCGGCGGCTGTCTGCCGCACAGCCTCGATCGCGTCGCCCGAGCTGTATCCGGGAGCGGCCTCGCCGTTGACGGCCATCGAGCTGTAGAGATTGAAGCGGCTCACTGACTCGGGGCCGTAATCCTTGGTGATGGTCACGAAGTTACTCAGCGGCGCCATTCCCGATTCCGTGCGTGTCATGATCCGGTCGAGCGACTCCGGATCCACCCGATAGCCGGGCGCGGCCTGTATCATAACGCGGTAAAGCTTCGAGAAGCGGTTGAAGTTCGACACATACGCGCCGCTGTAATATCCGGCCAGTGTCTCGAGGACGGCATCGGCCGTTGTACCGGCTCGCTCGCACTTCACCGGATCGACTTCAACCGTGTACTGCGGGAATCCGACATTGAACGTCGAATATGCCGCCGATATCTCAGGGCGCTGCTGCAGCGCGGCGATCAGCCGCTGCCCTACGGCGAAGAGCGAGTCGGGACGCCCCCCGGCCATGTCCTGCACGTTGATTTCGAAGCCGCTGCTGACTCCGTAGCCGTCGATCAGCGGAGGCAGGAATGCGAACACCGACACATCGGCGATGTCGTTGCCGATGGCGTTGATGCGGTCCACGACACTCTGTGCGTCGCTGCCGTCGGCCTTGCGGTCGGCCCAGTTGTGCAGCTTGACTATCAGCATGCCACTCGACGGACCCGCGCCGCCGATCAGGCCGTAACCCACCGTCTCGCTGTAGAACTCGATTTCCGGTATGCTGTCGATGCGCGCCTCGATCTGTTTCATGATCTCGTTCGTCCGCGCTACGGACGATCCGGGCGGAGTGGTGATGTTGACCATGATCGAGCCGGTGTCCTCATCCGGCACCAGACCGGTCTTGGTCGTGTTCATGAAAAATACAAGCAGCACTATGGCAGCCGCAAGCGCGCCCCACATCACGGCCTTGCGGCGCACGAAGTAGATGACACCGCGCACGTATCTGTGCGTGAGGGTGCCGAACGCCGTGTTGAAGGCCATGCGGTAGCGTGCCGCCAGGCCGGGTCTTGAATCGCCTTCGGCTCCGGCATGGGGCTTCAGCATCAGCGCGCACAGCGCCGGCGACAGCGTCAGGGCGTTCACCGCCGATATGCCCACCGCAGCAGCCATCGTCAGGCCGAACTGTGTATAGAATGTACCCGACGTTCCGCCCATCATCGATACGGGCAGGAACACAGCCATGAACACCAGCGTGGTGGTCACGATAGCCGAAGTGATGCTTTTCATGGCGTCGGACGTGGCCATGAACGGCGACTTATAGCCTATGTCGAACCGCGCCTCCACAGCCTCCACCACGATGATCGCGTCATCGACCACGATGCCTATGGCCAACACCAGGGCGAAGAGCGTCAGCAGGTTGATCGAAAATCCGATCATCTTCATCACAATGAAGGTTCCGACCAGCGACACTATGATCGAGATAGCGGGAATGATCACCGAGCGGACATCCTGCAGGAAGATGAACACTATGAGCACCACCAGAAAGAACGCCTCGAAAAGCGTCCTGACCACCTGATGCATCGAGGCGTCGAGAAAGTCCTTGGTCGAGAACACATCGCCGAATTCGACTCCCGCAGGCAGGGATGCCGACATGGCACTGATCTCGCGGTCGATGGCATTGATGACTTCCGTTGCGTTCGAGCCTGCGGTCTAGTACACCATAAACAGCGCGCCGGGATGACCGTTGGTCTGGCTGCGGTAGTTGTAGGCCTCGTCGCCGAGTTCCACATCGGCGATTTCTTTCAGGCGGAGCACCTCGCCGCCGGGCAGCGACCGGATCACGATCTCGCCGAATTCCTCGGGCGTCGACAGGCGTCCCTTGTATTTCATCGTGTACTGGAACACTCCCTCGTAGTTCTCTCCGAACGAACCGGTCGCCGACTCTATATTCTGTGCCGCCAGCGCTGCCGTCACGTCGGCGGGAACCAGGCCGTACTGCCCCATGACATCCGGCCGCAGCCATATACGCATGCTGTAGTTCGAACCCAGCAGCGTCACCGCCCCCACGCCTGCGATTCGCTTAAGCCTCGGAATGACATTGATCGACAGATAGTTGTTCAGAAACTGCGTGTCATAGCTGTCGTCGGGGCTGTACAGCGTGATTGCCTTGAGCATCGACTTCTGCTGCTTGTTGGTGGTGACGCCGATCTTGGTCACCTCGGCCGGGAGCAGTCCGGCAGCGGTCGACACGCGGTTCTGCACGTTGACAGCCGCCATGTCAGGGTCGGTTCCCTGCTCGAAATATATTGTCAGATAGGCATCGCCGGCGTTGGACGATATTGACGAGATGTAAGTCATGTTCTCGACGCCGTTGATCGCTTCCTCCAGCGGCACGATCACACTCTTCTCCACCGTCTCGGCATTGGCACCGGGGTACGATGTCGTCACCTCAACCGTCGGAGGCGCTATATTGGGAAACTGCTCCACAGGCAGCCCGGCCAGCGCGATCAGGCCCAGCAGCAGTATCGCCGTCGAGATGACGATCGACAGCACGGGCCGCTCTATAAAAGTCTTGACATTCATGAATTCGGTTTTATTTCAATGTTACTTCGGTTCCGTCGGTAAGATTGCCGACACCCTCGGTGATGATCGTGTCGCCCGGTTCGAGACCCGACACCACAACGTACTTCCGCTGCTCGGGCACGGCGCGCACCCCGAGCCGCACGGCATGCGCGCGGCCGTCGGTCACGCGGTAGGCATATACCTTATCCTGAAGCTCATAGGTGGCCGACTGCGGTATGAGCACCACTGCATCTTCAGTCGTTACAATTCCGACGTTGCCGGAACCGCCGCTGTGCAGCAGCCCGGCAACATTCGGAAAGACAGCCCGAAGCGACACACTGCCGGTTGCCGCATCGAGTACGCCGCTCATACTCTCTATATACCCCTCGGCGTCATACTCGGAGCCGTCGTTGAGGAAGAGTCTTACTGCGGGCATCGCCTCCAGCACGGCCTCACTGCTGCCATGCCGGCGTATCAGCCCGATCATACGGTTTTCTGGAATGGAAAAATAGACGTATATCTGTGAGTTGTCCGACACGGTAGTCAGCGGAGTCGTCATCGACGGTCCGACCAGCTGACCGGCGCGGTACGGAATCGTGCCTACCACGCCGTCGCACGGACTGGTGATTACCGTATACGACAGGTCATTGCGTGCGTTTGTCAGCTGAGCCTCGCACTGCTGCAGGGCTGCTTCCGCTGCAAGCAGCGTGTTCTCGCCTTTCTTTAGCTCATGCTCCGATATGACTTTCTGAGCGTATAGCGCCTGCTTTCCGTCGTAATCGAGCCGCGCCGTAGCCACCTCGGCCTTCGCGGCTTCTACATTGGCCTGGGCCGTGAGCACTGCCGCACGGTAAGGCACCTGGTCGATGACAAAGAGGGTCTGTCCGCGCTTCACGCGCTGTCCCTCCCGCACATCCACCGACACGATCTTACCAGAAACCTGCGGAATAATCTGTACATCCTGGCGCCCGCGGAACGCGGCCGGATACCGCTCGACTGTCTCAAGCGCCGACTTCTCCACTTTCATCGACGCATATTCCCTGGCAGGTGCCTCTCCGGCTTCTTTATGACAGCCGCCCAGCGCGAGCGCTACGACCAGCGATGCGGCAAAAATCTTCTTCTTACTCATTTCTTTACTGAATTCTATGATTGGCTCAATTTTTCAAGGTGCAAAGTTAGACCTATTCACCGGCCGGAGAACAATACAAATCCAAACACTTATGTCACTTTTGAAAACATCACAGCTCATTATTGCCTTAAAATTGCTAATTTTGCGTCATAAACCGAAATCATCATGAATCCCGGACCATATTTTTCCGACACCGTGACCGACATGCGCGCCGCACCCGGCAAGCCTCTCCGCACACGAGGCTGCATCATCATGATCTGCCTCGAAGGTTTCAGTGTGATCGAATGCAACTTCTCACGGCGTACCTTCCGCCGCGGCGACATGGCGGTGATGTTCTCCGACACACTCTTCTCGGTCGAGAAGGTCAGCCGCTCGTTCACTGTCCGGAAATTTGAACTTTCCGTAGAACTATGCGACGAGGCGACTTTCATCTCCACAAGCGATTTTTTCGACTGGCTCGCCGCAAACCCGGTGGTCACGCTTTCCGACGACGGGCTTGACCGGATGCACGACTTCTTCAGGCTCATCGACAGCATCGACGCCGGATGCTCCCCGGTATTCCGCCATACTATACTGCGCAATTCGTGGCAGAACTTTTTTATCATGTTCGAATCTGTCGTCAAGCCGCTGCTCGACCGCAACGAGATCCGGACAATCAGTTCGCCGCGACGCCTCTTCAACCGGTTCTGCCAGCTCCTGTGCGAGAACTGCCGCACACACCACGACGTGAAATTCTACGCCGACAGCCTGTGCATCACACCCTACTACCTGTCGAGAATCACTTATCTGGTTTTCAAAGTATCCCCCAAGGAACTGATCGACCGGCAGCTCATGATGGAACTCAAGGCCATGCTCTCCTCGACCGATCTTTCCGTCAAGGAGATCGCCGACCGCTATCACTTCGAAAGCGCGTCGTACATGAGCCGGTATTTC